>JAGVUD010000155.1 GCA_019136435.1 Armatimonadota bacterium
GCCTGGAGGGCCACGCTCCGTCGGGGCCGCGACCGAACAGCCGAACTTCCGCCGGCGCCGAGGGACCGGCGCCCTCCACACATACCCCGGACGCGGACGCTGGCCGCGGCCTATAGGGGTAGGGACGGGGCCTTGGTCGGCTCCCGCCCCTCCCTCCGAACCGGACGGGCGGGTCTCCCGCATCCGGCTCTCCGGTCGGTGGTATTACCGCCGAGCGGACTGATGGGCCAATGCATGGGCTGCGGCAAGGGAGAACAGCCCAAGTTGGTGGAAATAGGCGTTGGGCCAGAGTGAGTGACTGCGGCCTCGGCCGACCCCGTGGCGGCGATGCCGTTGCCAGAGGATACTGCGCAGGCGCATGCGCAACCATGCGTCGACCTTGAGCAGATCCAGCGGGTTGCCGTGCTTGAAGTACTCGAACCAGCCGCGCAGGATGGGGTTGACCCGGCGGGCAATGGCCTCCATGGAGTGTCCATTGCTCCGCCGGACCAGCGGCCGCAGGTGATCACGCAGGGCACCGACGGCCTTGCGCGACGGCCAGCGTTTCCCGCTCCGCTCGAAGTGATAGCCGAGGAAATCGAACCCTCCCGGCTCCGCCGCATTGACGATGCGGGTCTTGTCCGGGTGCAGCGTCAGTCCGTTCTCCTCGGTCCACTGCCGCACGAGGGCCAGCGCCCGGTGCGCCTCGGCCTCGGTCCGGCACAGGATGACAAAGTCATCGGCGTACCGGACCATCTCCAGATGGCTGGCCGCCATGTGATGGTCCAGCGGGTCCAGGTAGATGTTGGCCAGGAGCGGGCTGATCACGGCCCCCTGCGGTGTGCCCGCTTCGGGGGTCCAGTGCGCCAGCCCGTCCATGATGCCTTGCTTCAGCCAGGACTCAAGCAGGGCCAGCACGCGGCCGTCGGCGATCCGCCGCCGAATCCGCGCCATCAGTCGATCGTGCGGGATCGTGTCGAAGTACTTCCGCAGGTCGGCGTCCACCACCCACGTGGAGCCCGTGGCCAGCAGTGTCGCCACCCGCCGGAGCGCATCCTTGCAGCCCCGGCCGGGACGGAACCCGTAACTGTGGGCCGCGAAGTCGCGCTCAAAGATCGGCTCGATGACGCTGCGTACGGCCGTCTGCACCGTTCGGTCCCGGACCGTGGGGATGCCCAGAGGGCGCAGTTCCGTTCGGCCCGGCTTCGGAATCCAGTGCCGCCGCACATCCTGGGCCACGTAGCGGTCGGCGCGGAGTGCCCGCGTCAGCCACTCGATGTGTATATCCAGATGTTCGGCAAACTGCTCGCACGTGACATGGTCGACGCCGGCGGCGCCGCCGTTGTGCCGGACCCGTTCAAAGGCCCGGCGCAACGTGGTCGGGTTCCAGACCTTGTCAATCAGACTGAACCAAACGCCTCCTTTCACCCCCTGTTCGAGGGCCATCAGCATGCGGTCAGTCCATACTGCCGGTTCCGTCCAGGCCCAGCGCGACCGGACGTCTCCATCTTGTGTAGGCCCGCTGGCCACTTCCGATGGTCGGTTTTCCGTCGTCATGGTCTGATCGCATCCACCTTCCTGCGCCCCTTTGCTCCACGGGCGTTACCCCGCTTCCCAGCTCGTATGGGCGCTCTGTCCGCTGTGCGGGTCTCCGTTCCCGCACAGAGATCCCTGCTTCACGTCACATCGCCTTCCTGCCGTTCCGTCCCCATACACCCTACAGGGCCCCGCCACCGCTTCCCGTGCCATGCATCCAGCGTGGCGGGCTCTCGCGTCCCTGTCCCGTTGCCCGTGGCGCGGGGACGCCCGGGGCGCTTCCGGGCTTCGCCGTTACTCCGCCGGCTCGCCGCCCATGTCTGGCCGAATCGGGTTCGTCATCCTACGGACCGGCCGTTCGCCTCCTGCTGCTCCCCACCCCGCATTGCTGCGACGCAGTTGCAGTCGGCTTCGTGTTCTGCATGTTACCACGGGACGGACTTTCACCGTCCTGACGATGTGCGCTCGCAGGCGCACGGAGCCCGCGGTCCCCCGCGGCGGCCGATCATCGGATACACGGCCGGGGACG
>JAGVUD010000134.1 GCA_019136435.1 Armatimonadota bacterium
GAGTTCGGCATACGCGTGACACTGGCAGGAAACCGGCTGACGCACGAGATGCGCTTCGATGTTGATCTGTCGCTGCCCGCCGGGATCGACCTTGTGGAAGCCGGCAAACAGGAGGTATCGGGTCATCAGGCGGTGTGGCGCTGCACGGCGGCGGCGCGGCGGCGCGGGGCCTACCAGATCAGCGGCGTGGCGGTGAAGCTGGAAGATCCGGCGGGCCTCGTTTGTTTGAAGAAGCGAGCCGCCGTCCCGGCGGAGGTGCTGGCGTGGCCGGAGCCTCTCGCCCCGGGCGGGCAGATTCTGATCCACCCGGCAGCGGACTCCACGGGCTTTCAGGAGACGGGCAGGCGGGCGCAGGACGGATCGAGCATCTACGGGGTGCGCCCGTGGGCGCCCGGCGACACGCCCACACGGGTGCACTGGCCTTCGACGGCGAGGCTCGGGAAGCTCGCGGTGATGGAGTTCGAGGACGACTCGGCGGATGATCTGCTGGTGATTCTGGACGTACGGCGCCCTGAAGACCCCGAGAGCTTCGAGACGGCGTGCCGCATGGCATGTTACCTGCTTCATCAGCGATGGGACGCCGGCCAGCAGGCGAGGCTGTCGCTCGGAGACGAGCTTGCCGGCGGCCGCGCCCGGCAGAACGGACGGACGAGCCGCCCGGAGACGCTGGCGGCGCTCGCCCGGGCCGCCGCCGGCTCGCGCCGCAGCCTGACGCAGTCGGTCTTCGATCTGCTCTCGGTAACAGGTCCTATCAGGAGTGCCGTAATCGTAACCACCCGCCAGGATGCCGACACGCGCGAGGCGCTCGCCGCCCTGGCGCAGTTCAACGTTGAGGCAACAGCCATCGCGGCGGAGACAGGCGGCATTCAGTCGCGCGAGCAGGCCGCCGCCTTCGCGCGGAGCGGGGCATAGGGCCATTGCTGCAGACATGAAGAGCGAACGGAAGGGCAGAGCGAGCAAGCGCAAGCCGGATGGGGCCCCGGCATCAAGCGGGCTGTACGCGGCGGGGCTGTTCACCTCGCTCACGGGCGTGGCGGCGATCTCCCTGGCCGTGGGGTCGGCCGTGTTTCTGGCGGCCATCAGCATACTCATTGCCGTCGGCTATTTCGTGAGCATGCGCCTGCGCGCGGCCGGGCGCAACCCGCAGATCATCGAGGTGATGGTGGTCGCCATCTGCCTTGCGACCTACGCCCGGCTTTTCTCGCCGAACGACGGCAACCCCATTCTGAGCCCGGGAATCGCGATGTATCACAAGGAGCTGTCGCTTGCTGTGATGCTCGTGTGGGCGGAGGTTGCCCGCTCGTTCGCGCTGATTCTGGACGAAGCCGTGCTCTTTTCGGCCGTGCCGTCGCTCGCGCTCATCGGCGTCGTGGCGACGACAAGCCCCGGCCCGTTTACGCTTGTATTCTTCGCGCTCTGGCTGATCGGGTCGGTGACGATGTTCGTGGAAGCGGGACAGGCAGAGCGCGCGAAGGACGCCCGCTTCAAGAGCCTCTGGCTGGCGGGAGGACTCGGCATCGGGGCGACGGCGGCCGGAATGCTGATCAGCCCGGTGCTGCACAGCGGATCGCTTTCGGCGTTGATGGCGGTGGCGCCGGGCGTCTATGCGAACCGCCAGGCAGCCGAAGTTGTAGCGGGCGCTCCGGCGGGCAACGTGCTTCCGATATCTCACGGCCCCATCCGTCTTTCATCGCGCGAGGTGATGCGGGTGCAATCGGACATCGGGGGCTACTGGCGGGGGCGCGTCTGGACCAGCTACACCGGGCGCGACTGGACATCATCGGCGGCGGCGGAGACGGCGCAGCCTGTCTACAGGCGCGGCAGGGGCGTGGCCGTGTACCGCGCCCAGACGCTCTTGCCGCCCTCGGACGGCCGGCGCGAACTGGTGCAGAGATACAGCGTCACGTCGGCGCCCGAGCCGTATCTTTTCGCCGCCGCCGAGCCCGTTGAGATCAGGGCCGATCTGCTGGGGATTCAGCGGGACCGCTTCAACTGCTGGCGATTCACTCCGGCGCAGATGGGAATGGCGCG
>JAGVUD010000223.1 GCA_019136435.1 Armatimonadota bacterium
AAGTTGACGTCCGCCTCGAGGAGGGCGCGCCGCACTTCCTTGAGCGCCTCGTCCACGTCGCGCTCCGACAGCGCTCCCTGCCCACGCAGGCGGCTGAAGACATCCTGGAGTCTGTTTGTAAGGTTATCGAACATTGCTGGTGCAGGGGACGGCAGGTCGAGTCGCAGTATACTTGTGCGCGAGCCAGGGTGTCAAAGAACAGGCAACCCATTGCGCGCCCGGTTCGTTTAATATACAGACAGGGATTTCCCGTCCGACATTTTCGCCCGGCAAGTCGTTAGACTGACGCCGGAGCGGACAACACCATCCGGGAGGAATTGCGTGCCATGCGAGTTACGATAGACAGGGCGCTCACCGCGGCCGCCATTGCGGTGTGCGTTCTTTGCTGCCAACTGCCGCTTCCCGCTCTGGCGCAGGATGCGGCCGCCCCCGTGAAGTTCACCTTCGCACCCCCCACCCCGCTGACCTACGTGGAGGAGTCCGTAACGCGGCGGGCGACGATCATTTCCGGGCAAGACGCGGGCGACGAGGAAGCCACGGTTCGCATCAAGACGACGGTCACGAAAGAGGGCGAAGGCTTTAAGATCTCCGCCGAACCTCAGTCGTCTGTGCTCACGCGCGGCGGCAAGCCGGTGAAGGACAAGGTCTGGGACGTTCTGAGCGCCACCCCGGTCATCTATCATCTCGACCCGGTCGGCAAGCTCAAGTCCATCGAGGGATATGCGGACGTGCTGGCGGCCGCTTCAAAGGTGGCCTCCAAGGACGTCAGGAAGACGCTCGAGGCGACGATGAGCGAGAAGTCTCTTATCGAAAAGGAGACGGCGCAGTGGAACTCCCGCATCGGCGACTTCATCGGCAGAGAAGCTGTGCGCAACAGCGTCTGGGTTACTGAAGGGGTCTATCCGCTTCCCGACGGCACGGCGGCGAACTTTTTCGTTGTGACTCTCTTCGACCGCGTTCTGGAGCAGGACGGGCGCAAGCTGGCGCGGCTCCGGTTCTTTCTCACTGCCGACCGCGACACGATTCAGACCCGCGTCAACGACATGGCGCGCGATGTTGTCAAGGGCGTGCCGCGGCCGCGGCCACTCATCAACCCTGTCGGCTTCGCCGTTTCGGGTCAGGGCGAAAGGCTCGTTGACCCGGCCACCATGATCGTCTATTCCGAAAAGGGAACCCGGGAGATTCTCGTCAGCCTGCCCGGGCGCGACAGGGACTCCGCGATCCCGGTGCTGATTCAGGAAACGCGGCAGTCGAAGATGCTCCCGGGGGCGGGAGCGGGGGAGCCCGCAAAGAACTGAGATGTTTTGCGCCGCCCTGGTGATATTTCGTTTGACATAGCGGGGGGCGCGGCGGTATCATCTCCATCGAACAATCTTTTATTAGCGCGGCAACGGTGCAAAATGCCGCCCATTTCGGGCGGCGCTCAATAGGGAAGATGGTGCAAATCCATCGCGGGCCCGCCGCTGTAATCGGGTACCCTCCTCGGCACACAGACGCCACTGTTCCGGACACGGAATGGGAAGGCAGGCGAAGAGGGGCTGATCCGAGAGCCAGAAGACCTGCCTTGCCGCCACTGAATAGCGCACGTCTTCGGAGGCAAAGATGGCGATTCCCGGGAGCCCCATGCTCCCCACTGGAAACCCGCATACCCCCGAGATGCGGGTTTCGCCATTTGCGGCCCCTGCATCCCGGGCATTCACGCTCATTGAGTTGCTGGTTGTCATCGCGATCATCGTTCCCAGTCTTCACACAGGCCAGGCGCGCAAGCCTTCGGGCAGACTGCGCCTCGAACCTGAAACAGCTCGCGGTCGCGTTCCTGCAGTACACCGATGACTGGCGCGGCCGCTTCCCGCCCGCTTCGGCCGACATCTACGACTCCGGCGGCGGACTTCAGCGATGGCACGGCCGAAGGGCATCCCTTTCCAGCCCGTTCGAACCCGCTGGCGGCCCCCTCTGGCGCTACCTGTCGCAGTCAGGCGGCGTGAAGGTCTGCAAGGCGCTGGCGAGTGGACTTCAGCCAGGCCCGAATGACTTCGAGGCAGGCGGTGGGGGCTACGGCTACAACCACACCTACATCGGCGGCGCGGCCTACAAATACGGGTTCGGAGACCCGCGGTCGGCGGAGGAAACGGCGTCGGTGTCGCAGATCGCGTCTCCGGCCTCGACGTTGCTGCTGGCGGACTGTGGGATAGCGCAGGGCAACGCAAGCGCAGTGTACGAGTATTCCTTCGCCGAGCCAGTCTGGCTGGTGGGGCCGGACAACAAAGTGCTTCGCTACCACCCGACGCCATCCATCCATTTTCGGCACGGCGGCTCGGCCAACGTCGCATGGTGCGACGGGCATGTGAGCAGCAAGAAGATGGCGTTCAGCTCCGATAACAAGCCATACGGAGCGGACAACGCCGCGGCCCGCATCGGGTGGTTCGGGCCAGAAGACAACAGCCTGTTTGACCTCGAATGATGGACGGGGAGACGAAAACCATGACAATGCACAATCGTATCCGAGAGGCTGCGCTGGCGGCGGCGGCTATCTGCGCGGTCTTGCTGATGCCCGCGCCCGCGGGCGCTTGGCCGTGGGCGGAAAGCGTTATCATCTACAACCCCGGCCCGGGCATCTGGCAAGGTGTCTACCGCGACCACACCCGCATACTCGGGCGGCCTTGGGGGGCGGGGGTGAACGCGCCCGACAACAGCTCGGTCGTCACACTGGGGGACGGAGGGACGGTGACCGTGGAGTTCGGCGACCGGGTCGTTGACGATCACCGCAACCCGCACGGGCTGGATTTCATCGTGTTCTCGAATGCCATCTGGGCTGGCGGCGACCCCACCGTGCGATATCAGGAACCCGCGTTTGTCGAGGTGAGCGAAGACGGCGTCAACTGGTACTTGATTCTGCCCAACATTCTGCCCGCCGATCTGAAAGGGGCGCCGCAGGCCGGACAGGACACCGGCACATCCGCCACGGTGTTGCGGGGATACGCGGAATACACGCCCACGCTACCTCTGCCCGGCGGATTGCGGCCCGAGGAGTTCTACACCATCCCCGACAGACCGAGCCGCGCGGGTGACCCGCAAAGCCTGCTCATAGACGAAGGCTCGGGGGGGGGCGACGCGTTCGACATAAAGTGGGCCGTTTTGCAGGCCTCGCCCGGAGTTCCGATGCTCGACGGCTCCGGCGGCACGATTCCGGCGAATCTGGACTCAATACGCTTCCTGCGAATCACGGACGCCCTTGCCGGGGACTATCAGGACCCTCTCGGCGAGATCTCCGCCGAGATTGACGCGGTCGCGTCGGTGATTCCCCCGAAACAGCCGTTCGCCGAGGCGATCCGGGAAGCAAACGACGTCATCGTGCGGTTTGATGACGCCGTGGTCGTAAGAAGCAACGCGGATGGGAGCGTGTATGCCCACGCGCTCGACGGTTCAGCCGGCACTCGAATCGCCGGCGCGGGCGCCCACGCGCCGGGAACGCGGCTTTCCGTCCTCGGGCGCCTGTACCATTACGGCGATGAGACCGTAGTGTATCGCATCTACTGTGATCCGATTGGGACGGCGCCCGTCCCCCGAATCGTCTCCGTGCCTCTGCACACGCTCACAGCCCCGGTCGGGCTGTCCCCGGCGGGCATGGTCGTCAGAACCTGGGGCAGAGCCAGCACCAAAGGCTACACCGGCATGTTCAAGCTGACCGGCGCGGCGGGAGGCTCCGCCCTGGTAACGTCACCGGTCCAGCCGCCCGACGGGTCACTCGTCAGGGTAACCGGCGGGTCCGCACGGGGGCCGCTCAAGACGTCCATGTACCTGCAGAGCGCTTCGGACCTCGAAGTTCTTGCACCGAAATAGATCCGCCCTGGTAGCAGCCGCTGCCGGGTGCACCAGCAGATTCAGACAGGAGACACAACCAGAAAGCTATGTCAAGACCGATTACTTGCACCATCGCCGCTGCCTTCTTCGTGATGTGCGCGACCCAGGCCAGCGCATACTTCGCCTCATCCGCGGCATTCACTGAGACATCGTGGACATTCCCCATCAGCCCGGGCGGTTTCATCGGCGGAATGGATGCCACGAAGGATTCGAACGGCGCCCCGGCCGTCGTGTTCTCGGAGAGCGGGAGCCTCTACACAATGCGGACGGGTGCTCCTGAACCGCTTTTTACCGCTCCCTCGCCCGTGTTTAGTTCCTTTGTGCTCGCGGACACGCCCCGTCAGAGCTACATCTTCGCGGAGTCTTCCGGGGGAACGGTGTCCGAGATCGGGTTCGACGGGTCTTTCGCCCGGACAATCGGCGCGGTGGCCCTCCCGTACGACGCAGCCGTAGACGCAAGCGGCAGGCTGTTCATCACGTCCGCGGCTTCCTACAGCGGCCCGAGCCAGATCGTCTGCGTCGACAGAGATACCGGTCAGGCCGTCACAATCGCGTCGTTCGAAGGCCCCACCGGCCCGCTCGCAATCGACAAGGGGGGCCATTTATACTACGGGACATGCGCATCTGTGTTCGGTCAAACAGGGGGGCAGACCATCTACACAATCAGCCCCGCCCAGGTGGACGCCGTCCTCTCGGGAGCGCCGCCCCTCACCGCCGCCAGCCTTACAGCCGCCGCAACTGACATAGACAGCCCGAGCGACCTTCTTGCGCTCCCGGACGGACGCCTGCTCTTCTCCAGTTCTGTTCGATCGCCCGGTCGGATACTGCAGGTTCTGGGGTCCGAGATATCCGTGTTTGCCGAACTCGAGAGCAGCAGTCTGTTCCTCACGAACCTCGCCTGGCTCGACGGGTCGGTATTCGTGAACGTCGTAGGCTTGTACGGGCCGAACTGGAGCCCCTACGGCGTCATCGTTCAGCTGGTGCCCGAGCCCGCAACGCTGACGTCTCTCGCGTTTCTCGGAGCCAGCACACTGCTCGCGATCGGGCGCCGACGCAAACACCAGACAGGCGGACGGCGCACCGTGCAGGAAAGTGGCGGAGCACCGGTGAATGTATAGTCTGGCCAGCCGTCACGGCTGCACCGCCAATCGCACAAACCTGAGGTAGCGTCATAGATCCCCGAATCCTGTTTCCGTTTCTTGCTTCGCTCGTTGTCGCCGGGTCGCAGGAACCTCCCGCAACACCGCAACCGGCAACCGTTGTTAAGGCTGAGACCCGGACTGTCAAGAAAGCCGCCGCAAGCAAAGCCTCACCGCCCGCCGCCGCGAAGAGCCCGGCCAAGGCTGAGACCGGCGGCAAAGCAAGCGCCGCAGCCAGAACGGCAGCCCGGGTGAGGGGGCAGACCAGGAACACGCTGGAGTTGGAGATGACCGGGGTCACATCAACGGCGTCTGATCTGGCATTCGCTCGCGTGCGCCTGGAGCAGTCTAACCCCGAGCGGGCATGGACGCTGCGCACGGGCTACACACTGTCTTCCAGCAAGACGTATTCGAGCAGCGGCGTCGCAAACGAGAACCCGGTTACCACATTCCTGCTCGACACGCGATACCTTGACAACTCGGGCAAGAGCTTCCTGTTCACTGGAGCTGCGGCCAATCTCCGTTTTCGCGATCAGGACACCAGAAGGTATCCCAGGCGTTCGGGCTACGTGCTGCTGAATGCGGGAGCGGGCGTCAGGCTGAATCCGCAGACCGACGGCGACGTGGGGCTCGGAGTCATGAGCATCTACGACCAGGATGGCGAGACAATCGCCCCCGCCCTTTCGAGCCGCATCCGGGCGCGAGTGCCGGTCGGCAAGCGGCTGACCTTCGACGCCCTGGCGACAGGCATGTGGCCGCTGACCGACGGGCTCAAGCTGGACTCGGACCTGACGCTGAACTACAGGCTATCAACGGAGCTGTTCCTGAGGCTCGGGTGGTCTGCAAACAACCTGGTCGTGCCCGTAAAGGGCGCGGGCGACTGGGACCTCACGACGCGCCTGAGCCTTCTCTACAAGCGGTAATACCCGTTAGGATCAGGCCCACCTGATCCGACGCCGCCCTGAAGCTCACGTGCTGGCGAAGCCGCACGGTTCAGATCATAATTCCATCCGGGCGGGAGGCAAGCCTCTTTGCACGCTCCCCGGCCTCAGCGGCAATGACCGACGACGGCAAACAGCAGACAGCGGCTCTCTCTCCGTACCCCGGCGGCAGGATGCGCACGCGCGACCTGGTGGCGATCAGCGCCCTCTGGTTCGGCATCAACTACCACTGGGGCAGCCTTCTGCTCGTGATCGTCCCGAGCCAGATCAAGCGCATGACCGACGACCCCGCCCTGTATCAGGGGATTCTCGTCGGGGTGGGTGCGCTGTTTGCGCTGTCGGTTCCGCTCCTCGCCGGCGCGCTGAGCGACCGCTGCACTGCGAAACTCGGGCGCCGCCGGCCGTTTCTGCTGGCTGGCACGGCCCTCAACGTCGCCGGGCTGGCCGTGTTCTGGGCCGCGGGAAGGCAGCAGACCTTCGCCGCCTACCTGGCCGCCTACATCGTGGTGCAGATCGGCAACAACATCGCGTCGGGGGCTTACAACGGCCTCATCCCGGACCTGGCCCCTCCCGGCCAGCGCGGCGAGGCCAGCGGGTGGATGGCCGCGATGACGCAGTTCGGAACCATTCTTGGGGCTTTTTTCTCGGGGATGCTGATGAGCGAGGGACATGCTCTGGCCAGCTACGCTCTCATCGCGGTTGCGCTCGTTATCTCGCTTGCAGTGACGGCGACCGGCAGTCCCGAGCAGCCGCTCGCCGTCCAACCTGGCCCGTGGAACTGGCGGGGCTTCTTCGCCAGCCTGTGGGTTGACCCACGCCGCTACCCCGACTTCGCGTGGGTGTGGGTAACCCGTTTCTTCGTGACCATGGGCATGTGGAGCGCGCAGCCTTTCCTGCAATACTACGTCGCGGACGTCGCGGGAGTGGCCGACGCCGAAAGGACGGTCGCCATCCTGTTCCCGATCATTCTGGTGACGGCGACCATTACCGGCGTCACCGGAGGCCGGCTTTCGGACCGTGTTGGGCGAAAGAGGATCGTCTATTTCGCTAACGGCGTGATTGCGGCGGTGTCGGTGGGCTTTCTCTTCGCGCGGTCACTGAACACGGTGTATCTGCTGGGACTTCTCTATGGCATCGGCTACGGGGCGTATTACAGCGTGGACTGGGCGCTGGCAATAGACGTGCTTCCGGACAGGCTCAACGCCGGGAAGCACATGGCGGTGTGGCACATCGCGCTGACCCTGCCGCAGTCGCTGGCCGCGCCGGTGGGCGGCATGGTGCTTGGAGCATTCGGCCACACCAGGGCGCCTGGCCCGGAGGGCGTTATGGTCACAAGCTATCCGCTCGTAGGGTACACTGCGCTGCTGTGCATGGCGGCTTTTTTCCTGATTCTTGGCGCGCTGCTGCTCAGAAACGTGCGCGGCGTCCGATAGGCTGCTAGAGGCGCAAGGACGGTGCTGATTGACAGCAGGCCCCCGCATTGCGTAACATCTGCTCGTCATCAGGGCGGCTCAGACTGCCCGTATTCTGCCAGGAGTGATCACTTTTGCCGACGCTAGAACTCGCGGGTTGGAAAGCTACCTTCCAGGAGACTGGCGTGGGCCTGCCGCTGGTCTTCATACCGGGTCTCACAGAGTATAAGGAATCCTTTCTCTTCCAGTTCAGCGGGCTTCGCGACAAGTACCGCGTCATCAGCTACGACGTACGCGCGGGCGATAATCCCGACGTCCTGGCACTCGCCGAAGACCTGGGCAAGTTGCTCGACGGCCTCCGCCTGCCGAGCGCTGTCATAGCAGGGCACTCATTTGGTGGGCTCATTGCACAGCAGTTCGCTCAGCTTCATCCCGACCGGACGACAGCTCTGGTGCTGATGTCCACGTTCGCAAAGGCTCCCGACACGAAGCAGGGCAAGCTCTTGCGCTATATGTCATCGGCTCACATCGGGGAGGAAGAAGGCGTCGTCGCCGGACTCAAACGCATGCTCGGGCTCGCCCAAACCGTCGTCAGCAACGACGAAGATGACCACTTTGGATGGGTGGCCAAGCAGGCGGCGAAGACGACGAGCGCGACGGTCGGCGAACGCATCCGGGCCATCCGCCAGTTCGACAGCCGTCCATGGCTGGAGCAGGTGTGGGTGCCGCTTCTCATTCTCGTGGGGCAGAACGACCGTCCGCCTTTTTTGTCGGCGGCGCAGATGATCCAGCGGGGCACGCCCGATTCGATCGTGGAGGTCATCGAAGACGCGGCGCACTTCCCGCACATCGAGCGCCACGATCTGGTGAACTCCTACATTGACGACTTCATCGGCAGCCGTCTTATGAGCATGGTGGACTGACATCGTCCCGGGCTCGTGATTGACACCCACTGCCACCTGAATGACCCGAGGTTCGAGGACGACGCGCCCGCGGCGGCAAAGCGCGCCCGGGACGCCGGGGTTGTTGGCTTCCTCATCGCGGGTTACGATTTCCCTTCCAGCGCAAAGGCGCTGAAGCTTGCCGAAATCCCCGGGGCCTGGGTGGCCGCGGGCATCCACCCGCACGACGCGTCGTGTATCAATGAGACGCCTGACTGGGAGAACGCGCTTGCCGATGCTCTGAAGTCGTCCCCCCGCGTAGCGGCACTCGGAGAGATCGGGCTCGACTTCCACTATATGCACTCCCCGAAAGACGTGCAGGAGGAAGCCTTCCGGCTGCAGATCAGGCTTGCCCACGCTCTGGAGCTGCCCGTGACAGTTCACACGCGGGCGGCCGAAGACCGCTCGATCGAGATTCTGCGGGAGGAGTCGCTTCCGCCTGCGGGCGCTGTTCTGCACGCGTTCACGGGCACGCCGGAGCAGGCTTCGCGGGCGGTCGCCATGGGCTGCTTCATCGGATGCACGGGAATGGTGACGTTTGGCAAGGCCGATGCGCTGCGCGAGATGCTGCGCGCGGTTCCACTCGACAGGCTCCTGCTCGAGACGGATTGCCCCTATCTGGCGCCCCACCCTCTGCGCGGAAAGCGCAACGAACCGGCCCTTCTTACTTATGTTCGCGACGCGGTTGCGCAGTTGTTCGGATGCTCTCCGGAAGAGGTAGCGCGGCAGACGACGAAGAACGCTCTAACGGTGTTTACCGCAATGAAGGAGGAACTCGGCAATGGCTGACACAGGCTTCACGGTGCGCGGGATGCGCGGGAGCGATCTCGCGGGAGTGTGTGACGTGGCGCGGGCGGCTCTTGTTGCGGACCCGGTAACTCCCGAGCTTTTCGCGCGCAAGGTGTTTCTCGACCTCAACTTCGACCCGCGCGGAAGTGTCGTCGCCGAGAGCGGCGGACGCGTGGCCGCCTTTCTCACGGGGTTCGTCCGGCGTCATCCGATCGAAGACATGGCCGACGACAGCGACAGGTCGTGGATCACTCTGTTTGCTGTCCATCCGGACTTCCAGCGCCGCGGCATCGGGAGCGCGCTGTTCGACGCAGCGGAGGGCTGGTTCCGCCAGGAGGGCAAGTTAGCGACTCTGGCCGGCCCGTACACCCCGAACTGGTGGATCCCGGGCGTTGACGTGAACGCTTACCCCGGAGCGGTCGAATTCCTCAAGTCGCGCGGGTATGAAGAGGTGATGCGGCCTCTTGCGATGGACTCGGACCTGGTAAACTACCGGAGGCCCCGGTGGGTCTCGGAGAAGCAGGCCACGCTCGAGGCAGCCGGCGTGCAGTTCAGACAGATATCCCCTGAGCTTGTTCCTGACCTGTTCGCTTTTCTGAAGGCGGAGTTCCCGGGGGACTGGCAGCGGCATCTGCGAGAAACCGTCACGCGCATACTGCGAAACGAGTATCCGGCCCGGCACGTCCATGTGGCCATTGAGAACGGCGCTGTTCGCGGATTCGCGCACTTCGAGGGTGAGCGTTTCGGGCCGTTCGGCACGGCCCGGTCGGAACGCGGGCGCGGCATGGGCGCGGTGTTGCTCTGCCTGACAGTCGAGGCGATGCGCGAAAGCGGACTGCACGACGCTTTCTTCCTGTGGACGGCGGACTCGACGGCGAAGCTGTACGCCGAAGCCGGCTTTCGAGAGAGCAGACGATTCTGCCTGATGAAGAAGGCGCTCGGTTGAGGCGGCTGCCGCAAGCAGTCGCGGCGCTCGCTCTTGCGGCGGCGCTGCTCCTGGTGGCAGGGTGCGCCAGGCAGCCGGATAGCGATGTCGTGACGCTCAGGCTGGTTCTGTGGGGAACGGCGGACGATGAAGCGCGCCTGAACGAGTCGTTCAAGGTCTTCTACCGCGACCACCCGAACATCCGCATAAAGCTCGAGATCACGCCGCATGCCAGAGTTTTCGACAAGCTGTTGATCTCGTTTGCGGGCGGCCGGGCGCCGGATGTGTCGAGGGTCAGCTCGCTCTGGTTCTATCCGCTGGCCGCAAAGGGCATTCTTGCGGATCTCACCCCGTTCATCGAGGGGGACCGGTCTTTCGATCTGGACGATTTCTACCCGGTCGCGCTCGACGGCTGGGGGCGGTTCAAAGGCCGCGTGCACGCCCTGCCGACCGACCTCGACCTGGAAGCGCTCTTCTATAACAAGCGCATGTTCGACCGCGAAGGCATCCCCTACCCCGACGACAC
Source organism: Armatimonadota bacterium (assembly GCA_019136435.1). Taxonomy (GTDB): domain Bacteria; phylum Armatimonadota; class UBA5829; order DSUL01; family DSUL01; genus JAGVUD01. Next base: position 10,535 of record JAGVUD010000223.1, read on the forward strand.
GTGGGACTGGCAGCGGTATCTGGAAGTCTGCAGGAAGCTGACGAAGGACACCGACGGCGACGGCAAGGTGGATCAGTGGGGCTCCACGGTGGACGGGTTCTGGCAGAACTACATCTTCCAGAACGGCGGCAGCATTCTCAGCGAGGACAACACGCGCTGCCTGCTCGACCAGCCGGAGGCGTACGAGGCGATTCAGTGGATGACGGACCTGCGGCACAAATGGGGCGTGACGCCGAGCCCGGGGGACCAGGCGGACATGGGAACGACGGGCCTTTGGGCCTCAGGCCGGCTCGGCATGTTTCACTCGGGGAGTTGGGCGGCGTCGCTGATTTTCAAGGAGCGGGTGACGGGCTTTGAATGGGATGTCGCGCCGCTTCCCAAGGGCAAAGAGCGGGCGACCTTTATGGGCGGGTCGGCGTTTGCCATAGTCAAAGGCACGAGGCACCCGAAGGAGGCTTGGGAGCTGGTCAAGTTCCTGACCGGCCCGTATCTGCTGGGCGAGTGGGCGCGGCAGGAGCAGATCATGCCAAGCCGCCGGTCGGTGGCCGAATCGGGGGCATTTCTGAACCTGAACGAACCGCCCGAGCATCGCGAGGTGTTCATCGAGGCTGTCGAGTACGGCCGGACGCTGCCGAGCGTCTACTCTCAGCAGGAGATGAACGACATCATCAGCAACTCCATCTCAATGGCCGTGCTCGCGAGGTCTTCCGCCAGGGCGGCCTGCCTGGAAGTTACCCCGCGAGTTAACGAGCTTCTCGCGTACGACAGCAAGCGGGAGGCGGCGGCACAATAGCCACCTCACGTCATCGCTGAGGTGCAGGCATCTGCGCTGCCCGCAATCCGTCCGCGGGAGCACAGATACTGCGAGATCAACGGGATTCACGGCTTGAGGCACAGATACTCGATCATCGGCGCGGCCCCCTGCTGTCTTGCGAGGAAGATCGTGAAGCCCGCCGAACGAAGCAGCCCCTCCATGATCCAGTCGAAGGTCGAATGCTCGTCACGGATGTGGCATTCGACGTTGCTTCTCATGGATTTTAGATCGCCGATCCATTTCTCCAGCATCTCTGGCGCATCGTCTATGCCGAAGGGATACACGACGTCCCTCAAGTAGAACCGTCCGCCGCGCTTCAGCGCCCTCCAGATGCGGCGCAGGGCCATACCCTTCCAGAAGTCGGACAGGTGGTGCAGCGCTAGCTGCGTGACCACCGCATCAAGCGACTCGTCAGCGAACTCGAAACTCAGCAGCCCGGCCCGCACAAACTCGATCTCGCCTACGC
>JAGVUD010000242.1 GCA_019136435.1 Armatimonadota bacterium
GGGACAGCGACCATTTTGTCGCCATTGGCCATCGTCCGTCCGCCGAAGGGGCCGACGAGGTAGGGGGTGCGCTGAGTTGCATGTAGTTTGGTCTTCATGGTCGAGTTCCTTCTCGGTTGGTGCCCGTTCACGCCGCCTCGTCGGGCGTGTCCGCCACTTCCGCCACGTGTTCCCGGTAGAGGAGCCGGGCCTTCCCGAGCTTCCGGGCGACCCGGCCCACCCGCCACTGGATTACGAGGATGCGGTCGAACTCGTCGCCTGCCTTGACTGCCTGGCCCGCCGTCATCTGCGTCGTCGTCTCCTGGGTCGTCTTCGCCATTGCCGTTCTCCTGTCGGTTGCCTCGCCCTTTCCCGGCAGGCCTCGGAATCCTGCCGGGAACCGCCCCCGCCTGGCTTGCGTCCGCTTCGTTCTACTGCGGACAAGCTACTCTGCAATTCTGCAATTGCAAGTTGTGGGCGCGCTTTTCCCCTGGAAATCCACGCCAACGGAAACTCGTGCTCGCCGCTTTCTCGATGTATCTTGTAAAGGGGGAGAGGTGGCGAATAGGACGCTATGGCCTTCTGAATCGGCATCTCAACCTTGCAATGCTGAAATTGCGTTGTATTGTCATAGGTAGTGCAGCAGAGACCGCACAACCAAGAGGCGGCACCATGGTACGCATGTCAGAGGTAATTCGGGACAGCCTTCAGGACTTCAAGTCCCGAAATGGAATCAGGGATGACAAGGGGCTTGCCGAAGCCCTCGGCGTCAGCGCTGGCACCATCTCCCGCTGGACCAACCCCAGGAGTGCCAGCCGCACCAGGAGCGTCAGCACGAAGATCTGGCGGGGGGTTGTCGAGAAGCTGGGGCTGACGGAAAGGGATTTCGAGCCAGCGGTAATGGTTGGGGGTAATCAGCTTGATCGTATTCAGTGCGAAGCCAACGAGCCATCCAGCAAGGCCCGGTTGGCGCAAGCGTGCCACGTCAGCGACAGCACGGTCGAGCGGTGGTGCAGCGCCGATGTGTTCATCATCATCCGACGGGATGTGTGGGGGAGGATTGCCGATCACCTGGGCCTCGACCGGAATGACTGCTACCAGTGCAGTCTCGATGAGGCAGCGGACCTTGAGGAGAAGGCCCGTGAGCCCGAACACACGGGCAAGGAAATGCCGTCCCCCACAGCCCAGCCGCTACCGTCCAAGGTGCTGCTCCAAAGTCCTGCCGAGTATCAGGAGATGATCGAGCGGTCCCTGGACGCAACGGTACTTGGCAGAGCCCGGATTGTGAAGGGCATCAGGGGCCTGGGGCAGACCACGAGCGGCCTGATCGCCACGCAAGATCCGGTGAATGACGGCGACCTGGTGATGGTTCAGCACGGGCAGGATGTCGTGGCAGGGAAGCTGTACCGCATCGCCGTGATCGTCGTGGAGGATGAGGAACGCCCGCAGGCCAGCAAGTAACCCCGAGAAGCCCGACCCTCACTGGAACTCCAGTCCTCCCAGCAGCGTCCGCACTGCCTCCAGGTGGGCCTCGAAGGCTCTGGGGAAACTGTTGCAGCCGCTGGTCTCGATGGACTTGTCGCCCCAGGTGATCTCTGCCTTCCAGGAAGTCCCGCCGCACACGCCAGGCTCTTCATGCCTGGAACGCCAGCGCCACACCCGCAGCGAATCCAGTGCCGCCAGGAACGAGATCCATTGCTCCTCGGTCGGGCGGACGGTGGATTTCTTCTCGGGGACACAGCCGCAGCCGTAGGTGACGTGGTGCAACACGCCCCGCTTCAGGGCGACGGAAAACGAAGTCCCCATGTAACCGCCGATGGAGAGGTCGAGTCTGCTGGGCTTGTTCGTAGCCATCGCCATAGCCCTCCAAGGCATCCGGGGCCATGTCACGACTGACCATACGGCGGAATCCGGTGGCAGGCTTCTACCAACGACGGGTACTGTCATGGCGGTCGGCTGGGGAAAGCGGCGACCCGGTTGCGTCGGGCGATTGTGGCACACTGAGACGCCAACTTCGGGAGGAACTGACCCCGCAATCCCGTCAGTG
>JAGVUD010000386.1 GCA_019136435.1 Armatimonadota bacterium
GAGCGGCTTCAAAGGCCCGGCGACGCTCTCCGAACTGACGGACCGCACGATTGTCGCGGCGAAGAAGGTGCTGAAGGAGAACGGCATGCCGGTGGCTATCGTCCCGGACTCCCCCACCGATCTTTCGCGCAGGAGCGAACTCAGGCTGACCGACCCAAAGGTCGCGCGGGGGCTCTGGTCGCGCTCACCGTACAGGCTGGTGTATGAAATGGGCCCCGCGCGGGCGACCTTCGACTACGTCAAAGACCCCGACCTGCGCCCGGGTGAACCGCGGCACGTCACGCTGCTGCTGGAAAACCTCACGCCTGCCGCCCTGGAAGCCGAAGTGCGCTGGAAGACGGACGCCGGTCTGACTGCTGACGCGGAAGCGGACAGCCTCACGTTGATGCCAGGAGAACAGCAGCGGGTCACACGCACGGTCACGCAGAGCGAAGTTCCGGGCGCGAACCGCGTGATGCGCGGCTCGGTGAGCGTGTCCGTTTCCCCGCGCGGTAAGTCAGTCGAAATACCGTTCGCGTTTCTGTGCCACGCCCGCAACGCCGGTAATCCCTGATGCCCACGCCCGAAAGACGCCGCCTCGACGCGGGGCGGCCGGGTGTGGTACAGTCTGGGAACGAACCGGGGGGCAAGGGATGCGCAACACTGGCGAGAGTTACCCTATGAGTCCAAAGATCACGAGAAGGCAGTTCATTGCGGGCGCGATTGCGGCGGGGGCGGCAATGCGCTCGGGCGAGATGATGGCCGCGGCCCCCGCAAAGCTGAAGTCGCTGTCGGACCGCGTCGAGATCGGCAAGACCGGCATCAAGGTCTCGTATCTCGGCATCGGAACCGGCACGGTCGGCAACGGCGGGCAGTCGAACCAGACCCGCCTGGGCCCGGTCAAGTTCGCGCGGATGATCAACCACGCGTACGATCAGGGCATCAACTACTTCGACTGCGCCGACACGTACGGCTCGCACAACTACCTGCGCCGCTCTCTGGCGCGCATTCCGCGCGAGAACTACGTGCTGCAGACGAAAATGTGGTTCCGCACCGACAAGGATGCGAAGGCGCAGCTCGAGCGCTTCCTGAAGGAGCTGAACACCGGCTACCTCGACATCGTCTTTCTGCACTGCGTAAGCGACACGACGTGGGCGACAGACCTCCGGCCGATGATGGACACGCTGGAGGAGGCCAAGCAGAAGAAGCTGATCCGCGCGCACGGGCTCTCCATCCACAGCCTGGACGTGCTGAAGGGCGTTGCGGAAAACGCCTGGGCGGATCACGTCTTCGCCCGCATCAACCCGGTGGGCACGGCCATGGATGGCAAGCCCGAGGAGGTCGTGCCCGTGCTGAGGAAGATTCACGCTGCTGGCAAGGGCATAACGGGCATGAAGATACTGGGCGAGGGCAGAATCGCGGACCGGCGCGAGGAATCGCTGAAATACGTGCTCGGGCTGGACTGCGTGGACGCCATCGTCATCGGCTTCGAGTCAATCGCGCAGATAGACGAGATTCTGGCGATGGGCAGCCGGGCGCTGGCGGCGAAGTAGCCGGTGACCCCACCCGAAAAACCACCCTCGATATCTTCTGAGGAGAGAGCGGACGACATGAATCGTTTCCCATTGCTGAATGGCTGCGTCGCGGCGTGTGCCGCGGCGGCGCTGTCGGCGGCCACGGCGTCGGCCGAAGCGGCGGAGCCCGTCTGGAGCATCCGGCAGATACCGCTGGAGCGGGTGTCGGTGGTGGCGCATCGTGGGGCCGGTTTCCTGGCGCCCGAAAACACAATGGGCGCGCTCGAGCTTTCATGGAGCATGGGCTGCATCCCCGAGGTGGACGTGCGCACCACGAAAGACGGCCGCGTGATGATGTTCCACGACAGTAACTTCGCGCGGATACTTCCGAACGCTTCCGAGGAGATGAAGAAGAAGCGGCTGGAAGACCTCACGTACGACGAGGCGAAGAAGCTGGATATCGGGGCATTCCGCGGCCCCGAGCATGCCGGGCAGCGTATTGTCAGCCTGGCGGATATCTGCGCCGCGCTGAA
>JAGVUD010000100.1 GCA_019136435.1 Armatimonadota bacterium
ATGTGGGAGATATCGAACAGGCCCGCGGCCGAGCGAACCGCCAGGTGCTCGGCCATGAGAGTGGAATACTGCAGCGGCATCTCCCATCCGCCAAACTCGACCATTTTCGCCCCGTTTGCCCGATGCCAGGCATCGAGCGGGGTCTTTCTGATTTTCAAAGCGCGTCTCCTGTCCCGCGATAGTGCGCAGCGCAGCCATGCCACCCTGACCAGTGTATCGTATCCCGGTTTGCCCGCCGCGTCGAGCCGGGAACTGCTTGATTGTCAACCGTCGTTTGACATATAGTGTCACGGGCGGACTCGCGCGAACTCCCGCGCAGCTTTTTTCTGGCCGCCTACACTCAGGGGGAACCACACATGGCCAACACATCCAGCCGAAGACAGTTTCTCAAGCAGACCGCCGCCACCGGCGCGAGCGTCGCTTTTTCCGGACTTCTTTCGGGCGCCGCGCGCTCGGCTCAGCCGTCATCCCGCGTCATTCTTGCGCGCAATGCAAGCGCGCTGATTGAGTCGGACTCACCCGGAGGAGCCGTACGAATGGAGACGGCGGCGAGCATGATTGACCAGGCGGTCGCCAAGCTCACAGGCAAGTCCCAGGCGATTGCGGGATGGAAAAGCCTGTTCAAGCCGGACGACGTGGTGGGGATCAAGATCAACTGCCTGTTCGGCAAGGGCGTCAGCACCCACCCGGAGATCGCTTATGCCGTCGCGAACTCGCTGGTGCGAGCCGGTCTCAAGCCGGAGAACGTAATCATCTGGGACCGCTCGACGGGCGACCTTCTGAAGAGCGGCTACAAAATGAATAAGGACGGCCCGGGCGTGCGCGTGATCGCCAACGACGGGGTCTGGGAGGACGAGCCGACGAAGCTTGGCTCGTTCAACGGCAGGCTGACGAAGATAGTCACGGAGCAGGTCACGGCGATCGTCAACATCCCGATCATGAAGGACCACGGAACAGCCGGGATATCCGGCGCCCTGAAGAACCATTACGGGACTTTTGACAACCCGGGGCGCCATCACGGCAACCACTGCGACCCGTACCTTGCCGATCTGAACGCCATTCCCGCGATTCGGGACAAGACCCGGCTGGTGATCATGGATGCGCTGCGGGCGCAGGCGGATGGCGGGCCCAGCCTGCGGAAAACGGCGCTCTGGGACAATCACACGATTCTCGTCAGCCGGGACCCGGTAGCGATCGACTACCTGGCATGGAAGGCGATTGACGAGCAGAGGGTGAAGACCGGTCTGAAGCCGCTGGCCGAGGCGGGGCGCGCCCCGGCATGGATCGCAACAGCCGCGAGCCGCGGGCTCGGAACGGACGACCCTGACAAGATTCAGGTGGTGAAGATATGACGAGGCTGTACGTAGTCGCTGCCCTGCTCGTTGTGTTCTCCGCGAGCGCCCTGCCCGCGGCGCAGAGCGACCTTCAGCGCATAGCGCCTGACCAGCTTCTGAAGGGCTGGACGCTGGTCAAGGACACGACGCTCTACGGCAAAGGCGACGGCATCACGAGCATCTACAACGGCGGCTATCAGCTCTACACTAAGGCCGGGGTTCAGGAAGCCCTGCGCCGAATGTACGGGCAGAAGGACCGTTACGTCGAGGTGACGGTGCACCGCATGGCATCCGCCTCCGCAGCCTCGAAGTTCCTCAGCAGCCGCTACCGAACGGAGACCGCAAAGACGCCGCCGGCAAAGGGCTTTCGGCGCTTCACCGTGTCCGAGTCGGGCTCGACGATGGCTTACAGCGCGTCGGGGAAATGGTTTCTGACGGTGATGACCTACGGGACGACAGCAGAAGACAAGAAGGCGGTCGCCGCCTTTGTCACGGCGCTGGAGAAGCGAAAATGAACAGACGCAGGTTCCTCGAGATAGCCGGGGTGGCGTCGGTGGGCGCGGCTGTGGCGGGCTGCGCGGGCAAGCAGAGTGCTCAGACCGGCCCATCAGCCGGCGCGCCGAAGGAACGGCCCGCAGGTCAGGACGGGGTTGTTTACGTCGGCAAGAACGCCGACCCGGCGAAAGCGCTCGTGGCGGCGGTCGCCGCGGCGGGCGGGCTGAAATCGGTAATCAGCCCGGGCGCGACGGTGGCGCTCAAGCCCAACGCGGCGTGGGCGCGCTCGCCGGAGCAGGCGGCAGCGACCAATCCCGCGCTTGTCGCCCAGATGATCCGTCTTTGCCGTGAGGCAGGCGCCGGCAAGGTAATCGTCTTCGAGCACACCATTGACCGCCCGTCTCAGATGGTGCTCGGCATCACGTCCGGAGAGCCGGACTTCCAGACGCTCGAAGTGCCGCGGGGCAAGCTGCTGAAACAGGACACGATTGCGAAAACGCTGGCGAAGGCCGACGTCATCATCAATATGCCCAAGGCGAAGCGACACTCTCAGACAGAGCTGACGCTCGGGCTGAAGAACCTCATGGGCTGCATCTGGAACAGGCAGGCGTGGCATACGGGCCCCGACCTGTCGCAGTACATCGCGGACTACGCAACTGCCCTGCCCGTGAGCCTGACGGTGACAGACGCTTCGCGCGTGCTCCTGACGAACGGCCCGAAAGGTCCCGGTCAGACGAAGGATCCGAACGAGGTGATTGTTGCGTTCGACCCGGTGGCGGCGGACGCTTACGCGTGCGGGCTGTTCGATATGAAGCCCGCGGACGTGGCTCACATCGTGCACGCGGCTGAGCTTGGTCTGGGACAGCACGATATGTCGAAGATCACGGTCAAGCGGGTCTAGCGAGTCTTGAAGTCGGCCAGGAGGATTTCGCAGGGCCTTTTTCTGATCCTGTTTGCCGTGCTTTTCGCGCTGAGCGTGGGCCGGCTCGACCTGTCGGCGGGCGGCCTGAGGATAGTCTCGCCGCTTCCGGTGGAGCTGTTCCTGCTGATCGACCCGCTCCTCGCTGGCGCGTCCATGCTTTCTTCGCGCACGTTCACGCCCGCGCACATACTATGGATTCTGCCGGTCGTTCTGCTGACCATTCTGTGCGGGCGTGCTTTCTGCGGGTGGGTGTGCCCGCTCGGGACGTGCATTGACGCCGCCGACCGCGTGGCCCGCCGCAAAGCGGACCGCCGCACGACCCGCGAACGATCGTGGCCGCGGCTGAAGTACTATATTCTGGCGGGAATCATCGTCACAGCGGCAATGGGGGCGCAGGTTGCCTGGCTGCTGGACCCTCAGGCGCTCCTGGTGCGCAGCCTGACCCTGGGGGCCGCGCCCCCGGCGCAGTGGACCCTTCGGAGCATTGAGGGCGTTCCGGCGCTGGGGCAGGCGGCTGGCGCGGCGCGCGGCCTGTTCCCCGAACAGCAGGCGGCTTTCCGGCAGGGGCTGATCGCCGCGCTGATGCTGGCGGCGATCCTCGCGGGCGGGATTCTCTCGCGCCGGTTCTGGTGCCGGTCGCTGTGCCCTCTCGGCGCTCTGCTCGGACTCATCGGGCGGATTCCGCTGTTTCGCCGCAGCATAACCCCAAAGTGCAACGAATGCAGGCTGTGCGAGATTGACTGCAAAATGGACGCGATCTCGGGCAACGGCGCGGCGACGGTGACGGAGGAGTGCATCTACTGCTATTCGTGCGTCGCCGTGTGCCCGCGCGAGGGCAATGTGCTGTCCACGGCAAAGCCGGAACGCTCTGCCCCGCTCAACCTGTCGAGGCGGCATCTTCTGACGGGAATCGGCGTTGGCGCGGTGTGGAGCTTTGCGGCGCGCACGGCGATTTCGGAAAAGGCGACCCGCGACGGCACTTCGCGCCTGGCCGGGCTCCGGCTGATAAGGCCGCCGGGCTCGGTCGGCGAGGACGAGTTCACCGAGCTCTGCGTGCGGTGCGGCGAGTGCATGAAGGTGTGCCCGACAAACGGGCTGCAGCCGGCGCTTGCCGAGGCCGGTCTGGCCGGGATTTGGACTCCCGTGCTCGCGCCGAGGGCGGGCGAGTGCACGCAGAAATGCACGCTCTGCGGCGACGTCTGCCCGACTCACGCCATCCAGCCCTTTACTGTCGCCGAGAAGGACTACCTCTACATCGGACGCGCCGCGATTGACCGCTCGACGTGCGTCGTGTGGGAATCGGGCAAGCAGTGCCTGGTGTGCGACGAAGTCTGCTCGTACGACGCGATCTACTGGCAGAAGGAAGGCGGCACGAAGATGCCGCACGTGGACCCGGCGCGGTGCGTGGGCTGCGGCATCTGCGAGAACAACTGCCCGGTCGGCGGCCCGAACGCCGCCATCCGCGTAACCTGCGAAGGCGAGAAGAGGGGCATGCCGCGCGACCAGCAGAAAGCATGGCGCGCGGCGAACATCACCGAACACCCCGAGTAGCGCCGCCGTCTCTACGCGAAGACCGTCGCGAGCGCCTCTTCAGCTTCCGACCGGACAAGGGCGATGAGCGTGTCGCCGTTCTCGAGGTTGATCGCGCCCGTCGGGATTCGCGCCTCACCCCCGCGCAGAACTGCCACGATGAGAGCTTCAGGCGGCAGGTTGACCTGCATGAGCGTGTGCCCCACAACCGGAGACTTCTCGCTGACGCTGATCTCCACGATCTCATACTCGCCCTGCTGGATGGCGGCAAGGGGCACCACCGCGTCGGACTCGATGGTCTGCTCGATGAGGTTGTAGATGATGCGGGTGCTGTTGACCGTGGTCCGGATGCCAAGCTTCTGGAAGAACTGCTCGTTGGCAGGGTCGTTGACGCGGGCGAGCACGCGCTTGACGTTGTAGAGCTTCTTCGCCATCTGGCAGATGACGAGATTGTCCTCGTCATCTCCGGTGACCGCCACGACGACGTCGGCGCGTCCGAAGCCCGCATCCTCCATATAGCGGACCTCGCACCCGTCTCCGGGCAGCACCACTTCTCCGAGTTCGGTCTGGAGATAAGCCAGCCTGCGCTTGTCCTTTTCGAGCAGCGCGACCTCGAAGTCCTGGCCCAGCAGTTCCCGTGTCAGGTAGTATCCGACCTTCCCGCCTCCGACGATGATTACGTACATTCCCTCAGACCTCCCCGTCCATCTGCGCATCCCCCTGCGTTGCGACAGGCGGGTCTATGTAGTCGAGCACGCTTCCCCAGGGCTTATCGAGCACGAAGTCTCTCAGCAGGCCCGCGGCCAGCATGGACGTGCAGATGGTGTTGACGCCAATCTCGCGATACGCCTGAGCGCGGCTGGGGTCGTATATCCTGGCCAGCGACTTCGGGACGTTGAACTCGCGGGTGGCGATCTGGGTAGACATGATGTTCGTGTTGTCGCCATTCGTGACGGCGATAAACACATCCGCCTGTTCGATGCCCGCCCGGCGAAGCACGGCAACATCAATGCCTGTCCCGACGACCTGGTGGACCTTCGAGTCCGCAATCCGGCGGAACGCGTCGGCGTTGTAGTCGATTATCGTGACGTCGTGACTGTCGCGCGCAAGCAACTGCGCCAGTATGGAACCGGCTCTCCCGCATCCCAGGATCACAACCTTCATTGGTAAGAACTCCTCAAGTTATTCGGCGATTCTGCTTATCCAGACTTCACACGGAGCATTGGCCAGCACATGCTCGACATCAGAACTCAGCGGCGGTGTTCCCTCCCGCAACGTGTCGCCAATCTCCATAATAATGTGGCTGCATCCCAGCCTGGCGCACAGAGTGACAATCGCATGCCCGGCGTCGCGGCAGGGATACACGGAGGCGCTCACCCGGACACCGCGCTTCGCCGCTATCGCCTCCGCCTCATCGAGCGCCCGGTTGGCTTCGGCGACGCCCGGAATATCGGGGGCGTCAATGGACAGCGACAGGGACGTCTCGACGAGACAGACTACACTCAGCTTCGCGCGCCGCGCTTTCGCGAGGTCGCAGGCGGCCTGAAGCGCCAACATCTCCCGCGGCAGTCCATTGTAGGGCAGCAGTATGTGCTGTGAGGGCAAATCCGGCAAACCTCCCCACCCATGTTACCGCACGCGCGGCGTTCCGGCGCCGGGGCACGCTCAGCGCGGGCTCTGCCGCTGCCTGCGGTCGTCGCCCAGCTTTGCGGCGGCTGACGCCTCGCCCAAAGCGCCTTCTTCCGGCTGGCCTCGTGCAATAAGCACGTTGCCCGGCGACCGTGTCAGCAGGATATCCACCAGCCCCGCGAATACCGGGTCCGCAAACCGCTCAGCGCCGACGCTGATTATGACAAGGCTGGCGTTGTGCTTCACGATCTCGTGCAGCAGCCCGTCCCCCAGTTCCCGCACCCTGGCGACATGGGTGCTGGCGGCAAGCCCGGCCCGAGCCGCCTGCGCGGCGGCCTCATCAAGAAGCGCCGCGGCGGCGGCCTCCTGCTCGGGCAGAGGCGCGCCGATTGGCAACGCGCGGCCGACCTCAATGCAGTATAGCAGGAGCAACGGCGCATCGGACCCCCGGCTGAGATCGGACGCGATTTCTATGGCCCGCGATGTGTCGAGCCCTTCGAGCACGGGCACCATGACGCACTGCTGGCCATCAACGACCTGGCTCGCGCTGCTCTTGAGCGAAGCCCTTGCCTCCTCGAGCGATGCGGCAAACGGCACACGGGATCGGACGCCCGGCACTTCCTGGATGGTCTCCTGAACGGCCCGCGGCACGTTGGCGACAACGATGCGCGCATCGGCCGACTGGGTGTCGCGCAGAGCATTCAGGAACGTGCGCGCGCCGTCCTCGGTGACGTTCTCCAGCCCCTCGCAGTCCACGATGATCCCCTCCGGGTGCTCGCGGAGGAGCAGGTTGGCCGCCGCCTTGATGGACAGCCATTCGTTCTTTGTGAGAGCGCCCGTCAGGGCGACGATATCGTCTTTCGCGTAAATGATCACGGCGTTTCTTCTTCCTGTGCCTCGCCCGCCTGCACGTTCGCCGAGCCGTCGCGCCCGTCAAGGAAGTATCGGACATTGCTGACGATTACGCCCGGCTTATTCAGGAGATAGTAGCGCAGGAGCAGCCCGTTCTTGTTGTGCAGCAGGCTGTGCCAGCCCTTGCGCGAGACGAACTCCGGAAGCACGACGGTGACCGTATGGTTTTCGCGCTCTTTCTGAACTTCGTCGAGATAGACCAGCACGGGCGCGATGATGGAGCGGTATGTGGAGGGCAGAATCACCAGCGGCGGGTCCTCGCCCACATACTCGTCCCATTCGCGGCGAAGGCGGGCGGTGTCGGCCGGGTCAATCTCGATGTGCACGGCGCGGCAGTCGGGCGAAAGCGACCGGGCATAGCGCAGCGCCGGGAAGATGCCCTTGTGCAGGCTGGGCACCAGCAGAAGCACGGTGTTGGAGAACGCGCGCGTATCGGGCTTCCAGCCGATAATCGTGAGCCTGGCGCGGAGGTCCTCGTAGTGGGCGTTGATGACGCGGAACATCAATACCACCAGCACCATCGCCAGCATCACCAGCCACGCGCCGTCGAGGAACTTCTCGTAGCCGACAATGAGAAGGACGAGCCCCGTGCACACGGCTCCGAACCCGTTGATGGCGGCCTTGATATACCAGCCGCGCGTCTTGAGCTTGAACCAGCGCGCGACCATGGAGCTCTGCGACATGGTGAAGGCGGTGAACACCCCGAACGCATACAGAGGGATCAACTCGTCCACGCTGGCGTCGAAGGCAACAATCAGGACGACCGCCAGAGCGCCGAGAAGGACGATGCCGTTCGAGTACACCATCTTGTCGCCGAGATTTGCGAGCTGGCGGGGCAGGAAGCGGTCGCGCGACATGAAATAGCTGAGGCGCGGAAAATCGGCGAAAGCCGTGTTGGCGGCCAGGAACAGGACAGCCGCCGTCGAAAACTGCATCAGATAGTACAGCCCGGAGCGTAGTCCCACGCCGTGTTTGCCGAAGATGGCGCCGGAGAGCTGGTCAATGACCGGTTTGGCGGCCTTCCCTTCATGCTCCCAGTAGACGACATGCAGGTCGGTGGCGAGCCAGGAAATCCCAAGGAAGAGAAACGCCAGTATCCCCGCCATCATGAACAGAGTCAGGGCGGCATTCAGCGGCTGCGGGTGGCGGAAAGCGGGCACGCCGTCCGCCACGGCCTCGGTCCCTGTCATGGCCGAACAGCCGGTGGCAAATGCCTTCAGAGTGAGCCCGATCAGAGCGACTCCCGCCAGCGCCTGCGCCGGGTGCCGCGCCTCGGAAGGGACGGTGCGGTTGACGGCCTCTTCGTATACCTCCCACCCCAGGTAAGGGCCTGCGATGCCCAGCAGGATCATCAGGCCCGCCACCGCCACGAACAGATAGGTGAACGTCGCAAACAGCAGGCCAGACTCCTTCAGCCCGCGCAGATTCGCGAATGTCAAGAGCGCGATGAAGAAGATGGCGACGGGCACGGGCTTGTCCGCGATGTTCAGCGTCGCGGCGACCGGGGTGCTGAGCAGGTTCTGCACCCCGGACGCGATAGAGACGGCCACGGTTACGACATAGCCGATAAGCAGCGCGGCGCCCGCGATGAGTGAGAACGTCACCCCCAGATTGTCGCGCGTTACAATGTACGACCCGCCGCCTTTGGGATAGGCGAATATCGTCTGCCAGTACGAACTGACCACGATGGCGAGGAGCAAGACGATGGCGGCCGTTATCCCGAGGGTCAGGTTGCGGTATGTGTCCGCGAACTGCATCATCCACAGCCCCGCCCCGCCGAGCACGAGCAGAATCTGTTGGGTGGCGTAGGCGACGGACGAGATGGCGTCGGAAGCAAAGACCGGCAGCGCCACCGATTTGGGCAGCAGCGAGTCCTCGTGCCGCCCGGTCTCTATGGGCTGTCCGAACAACAGGCGGCGGATGGGTGTGACGTCGTGATGCAGGCCCTTGAGCCGTTTCCGGCGCGGCGGGGAGGCGCTCTCGTCTGTGGCGTTCCTGTTAATCAGCAATTCGACAGTGACGTTTCATCTTTGAAGCTGTCCGGGAGCATACAACGCCCCGCACGGCCTGTCAATCGAGCAAGCGCCGCAGGTGGCGGCATCGAAATCAGACCGCCGAGCCGGATGCGGCCTCCTCCGAATCATCAGAGTCGTCCAGAAAGTAGCGCACGTTGCAGAGCACAACCCCTCGCCTGCCGAGCAGATAGTAGCGCAGCAGCAGCCCGTTCTTGTTGTGCAGCAGCGAGTGCCACCAGCTTCTGGACACGAACTCTGGAAGCACGACGGTCACGACATGGTTCTCGCGCTCTGCCTGAACCTCCTCCAGATACACCAGTATCGGCCCGACGATGGAACGGTAGGTGGAGGGCAGAATGACCAGCGGAACATCTTCGCCGACATACTCCTCCCACTCGCGGCGGAGGCGCGCGGTATCCGCGGGGTCAATCTCGATGTGCACGCCGCGGCAGTCCGGCGAGAGCGAGCGCGCGTATTCGAGGGCCGGGAAAATGCCCTTGTGCATGCTTGGGACGAGCAGCAGCACAGTGTTCGAGAAAGGCCGGGGCTGCGGCTTCCATCCGATGATCGTGAGCTTGCGGCGGAGGTACTCGTAGTGCAGGTTTATGGCCCGGAAGACGCACACGAGAATGGCGCCGCACAGGAGGGCCATCCAGGCGCCGTCTTTGAACTTCTCGACGGCGATTGTGATCGCGACCACGCCCGTGCAGACCGCGCCGAACCCGTTGATGCAGGCCTTGACGTTCCACCCCTTGCTCCGCACCTTGAACCAGTGCGCCACCATGGAACTCTGCGACAGCGTGAACGCCGTGAACACGCCGACGGCGTACAGCGGGATGAGGCGGTCAACGCTGGCGTGGAAGACGATCATCAGCACCACCGCCAGAGACCCCAGCAGCACAATGCCGTTCGAGTACACCAGCTTGTCGCCGAGGTTGGCGAGCTGGCGCGGCAGGAACCTGTCGCGGGAGATGAAGTAGGACAGCCGGGGGAAGTCGGCGAAAGCGGTGTTCGCCGCGAGGAACAGGACAGCCGCTGTCGAGAACTGCATCAGGTAGTACAGCCCGGTGCGGAGGCTCATGCCGTGCTTGCCGAAGACCGCCCCTGAGATCTGGTCAATCACCGGGCCGGAGTGCCGCCCCGCATGCTCCCAGTACACGACGTGCAGGCTGGTCGCCAGCCACGAGATACCGCCGAACAGGAAGGCGAGAATCGCCCCCATCATCACGAGGGTGAGCGCCGCGTTGAGCGCCTGTGGGCGGCGGAACGCGGGCACGCCGTCGGCCACCGCCTCGGTTCCCGTCATCGCCGAACAGCCGCTGGCGAACGCCTTGAGCGCCAGCGCAATCAGCGCAAGCCCCGAGAGGCCGTGCGGGGCGTGGCGCGCGTGCGCGGGAATGGTGTGGTTGACGGTGTCGCCGTAAACCTGCCACCCGAACGCCGGGCCCGCGATCCCCAGCACGATCATGAGCATGGCCGACCCGACAAACAGATAGGTGAACGTGGCGAAGAGCGCCCCGGACTCCTTGAGCCCGCGCAGATTGGCGAACGTCAGCAGCGCGATGCAGATCAGGGCGACGCGGACCGGCTTGTTGGCGATATCGAGCGTCTGAGCAAGCGGCGTGCTGAGAAGGTTCTGCACTCCCGCGGCGACCGACACAGCCACCGTCAGCACGTAGTCGATCAGGAGCGCCGCCCCGGCGATGAGCGACGGATAGACGCCCAGGTTGTCGCGGGTGACGATGTACGAGCCGCCGCCTTTGGGGTAGGCGAAGATCGTCTGCCAGTACGAGCTGACAACGATGGCAAGCAGAAGGACTATGGCGGCGGTGATTCCGAGGGTGAGGTTGCGGTAGACGCCCATGTATTGAAGCGTCCACAGCCCGGCCGCGCCGAGGATCAGCAGTATCTGCTGCGTCGCGTATGCAACGGACGAAATGGCGTCGGACGCGAAGACGGGCAGCGCGATGATCTTCGGAAGCAGGGCGTGCTCGCTGTGCTCCGATTCTATCGGGCGTCCGAACAGAAGACGCCTGACGGGAGTGACCTCGTGATGCAGGCCTTTGGGCGGTCTGGCCGCCGGCGATTTCTGCTTGCCCGGCGAAGGATTCCTCGATCTCAACACTTGTTTTGCCTGAGCCTCTCTTTCGGAGCCAAGACGGGAGCATACAACGCAAATTCGCGCATGTCAACGTGGCAATTTGTGACAGCGATTCGTGCCGGCTTCGCCCCGGCAGTGGCGGCCGTACGTGGGGAGCGGCTATACTCAGTGTGTTCCCGCGCGGCGGCGCCGCGGGGGAACAGAAGCAACCGCTGGGGGAGCCGGCAGAGCCGGCTGAGAGGCATCCGAAAGGCATGCGACCCCAGGAACCTGATCCGGATAATGCCGGCGTAGGAAAGCGGAAGAGCGTCAGAATTTGCCAAGTGCCGTCTGTCACCGCCGCTGATCCGGGGCATCCGTCCGGGATCAGTGGCATTTTTTTCGTCAACAGGGAGCAGTCGGATGAACAGACACGCGCACAGCAGAGGCTTTACGCTGATCGAGCTTCTGGTCGTTATCGCGATCATAGCCATACTGGCGGCCATTCTCTTCCCCGTCTTCGGCGCGGCCCGCGAGCGCGCTCGGGTCGCGACCTGCGTGTCGAATGCGCGCAACGTGGGGATGTGCGTGCGGATGTACGTTGACGACAACGCGAACATCTGGCCGGTGTTTCACGCGTACAACACGCAAGCGCCGCACCTCGGCGTGGAGGCCGTCCTGCTGCCCTACTCGAAGGACAAAGATATCTTCCGCTGCCCGGACGACAGCGGCGGCCCGGCACTGGATGGCACCGGACTGACCAGCTACCACGAGGCGTTCGGCTCGAGCTACCGCTTCACGAAGGGCACGTTTTCCGTCGTGAACGGAGTCTCGCGGGAAAACGACGCGCTTCTTGGTATGCCGACCCGCATGATCAACGACGGGGCGTTCGAGTATCCCTCGCAGACGCGCATCATCCGCGACGAGATGATGCCGTGGGCGAGCCCGAAGAACGACCCGGGCGGAGCGCGATACTACTCCGGAGACCCGTGGTTCCAGCAATGGCATCCGGGCGGGGCGACGATGATCTTTGCGGACGGACACGCGGAGTTTGTTACCACGGCCGCCCAGTTCGACCAGCAGTACGTCTCACCCGATGGTGTCATGAGCAGAGACGGGTACGGGAACGGGTACGACTGAGGAGACGCCTCCCCTCAGTAATGATGCCGACCAGCGGGAACCAGAGATGAAGAAAGGGCCCCGCGCGATTACGCCCGGGGCCCCGGAAGAAGCAGCCTCTTACTCCATGGGAGGAGGAGGCGCGTCCTGACCGCCGGGAGGTGGAGGCGCGAACTGGCCGTTGCGCGGCCGGGCCGGCTGCC
>JAGVUD010000209.1 GCA_019136435.1 Armatimonadota bacterium
CGACACGACCCACACGAGAACGCTCAAGGGAGCGCTGGGCGCCGCGGACATGCTGCGAGTGATGCTCGAAAACCCGTCGGACGTCGCCGAAGCCTGCTGGATGCACCTTTACCCCAACACGCCCTGGAGCACGTTCTTCGAGGAGCCCTTCCCAATCTATCACGTCCTCCGTGTGTTCCGGAGGCATTTCGGTGACGACCTCGTCGGCTGCAGCATCAGCGCGCCGCCGGTGTTCAGCTACACGCAGGAGGCTCCGAGCAAGCTCACGTCTCAGCCCGACCTGAGGGCGATAGAGACCATTGCCAGCGTCAGCGCCGACCGTGAGTCGCTTTTCTTGATCGTCATCAACAAGGATCGGGCGAACTCGCATACGGCGGCTCTCAACGTCGCGAACTTCCTTCCCGGGGACACCGCTCCCCTGCACGCTCAGGCGTGGGAGGTCAACGGGCTCGACAACGAGCTGACCAGCCCCGACATCAACGACCCGAGCCTGTTCGACCCGGGCAATGTCTGGACCACCCAGTCCACGATGATCGTGCCGCGGCAGTTCAGCTACACCTTCCCCGCGCACTCGCTCACCAGTTTCAAGTTCCGGTCGTCCGTTCCCCGGGTGGTGACGGCGGGCGCGGCGGCCAGGCTCCCTGGCGATCTGGTTCGGCTGGAGAACAAGGCCGTGACCGCGGTCTTCGCCCCCGACACGATCTACATCGAGGAGCCGGACCGCTCCGCCGGCATGAAAGTGATCGTAGCCGACACGGCGGGCATCGCGGAAGGCAACCGTGTCTGGGTGACGGGGACGGTTATCGCGCGCGCCAACGAAGAGATCTACGTCGAGGCGGACTCGGTGACGCACGATTCGAGCGCGACAACTCTGACTCCGCTCGGCATGCACAGGCAAGCCATCGAGACGCCTCTGGCCGATTTCCCGAGTCTGCTGGTGCGCGTGTGGGGCCCCGTCGCGAGCATCTGCACCGATCAGTCGAGCTTCATGATCGGGGGAACGATCAACTCGTCGTGCGGCGGCAATCGGGCCGGCCTGAAGGTTTACTACCCCGGCACGCCGCCGCCCATAGGGACATTCGTAATCGTCACCGGCATCAAGTCCGTTGAGACCCCGGGCTGGGGCCGCCTGGGCGCTCGCGTGGTGCGAACCCGCGGGGCCGGGGACGTTGCCACGCTCGATGTGCCGGGCGTACAGGTTCCGAGCGCAAACGTCGGCGTCAACCTGCAGATACCCGTGACGATCACGCTGGATGCTGTCCCTGACGCCCCAAGGGATGTGACCATTGTCAGCAACGATGCCGCCGTGGCTACTCTGTCGAAGTCCGCGGGGACGGCCGGGGCGGCCAGCGTTACGTTCAGCGGGGTCACGGGAACTGAGGCCGGCACGGTGTACGTGCAGGGACGCTCTGTGGGAAGCACCACCCTGAAGGGCAGCGCGGCTGGGTTCTCCGATGGTGTCGCTAGCGTCGTCGTGGATCCCGCGGCGTTCATCGTCATGTATCCGGATGCCATCGCTACCAGTCCGGGCGCGGCGGATGTCGCTATCGAGGTCGTGTCATCGCGGCTAAACCCGGCAACCATGACGCGCGCCACCGAGCAGCCCGTGCGCGGAGGCCTGACGCCGTCGGTTGCCGTCACCAGTTCCAATACGGGTGTGGGCACGGTTACGCTCAGCCCGCTCATGTTCGACCCGAGTCTCACATCGAAGACCACCGCGTTTCGTCCGTTGACGACAGGCGTCTCGACGATCAGCGTTGTTCAGCCTGACGGATTCGCCAACCCGGCCAGCGGCGGGCAGATCACGGCCACGGTCAACTCCGACATCGTCCTTCCGGGCGCGACGGTGGGCAAGAACCTGCAGATGCCGGTTTCCGTCACACTGACGGCCGCTCCGGCGGGGCCGACGGATGTGACGGTCACGAGCGCGGACCCCGGCAGGGTGACCACGCCGAGGGTGGCGCGAGCGTCACGTTCGTGGGCGTCACGTCCACGACGGTGGGCACACTCTACGTGCAAGGCCGGGAGACGGGGTCGGCGATTCTGACCGCGACCGCTGCGGGCTACAACCCGAAGACGGCGGGCGTGCAGATCAACCCGTCGGCGTTTCTCATCCTGAACCCGCCGGCTATCACGACGAGCCCGGGCGCGTCCGACACGGCGATACAGGTGGTTTCGTCGCGGCTGAACCCGGGTACGCTGCTTTTCGTCGCGGCTGAACCCGGGTACGCTGCTACGCGAGACCGAGCAGCCTGTGCGCGGCGGCTTCACGCCGTCGGTTGCCGTCACCAGTTCCAATACGGGTGTGGGCACGGTTACGCTCAGTCCTCTCGTGTTCGACTCGGGCGTTACTACGAAGAGCACGGCGTTTCACCCGATTGGGGCGGGTGTCTCGACGATTGCCGTGGTGCAGCCGGATGGATTTGCCACGCCTTCGAGTGGTGGCCAGATTACGGCGACTGTGAAGCCGGACATCGTCGTTCCAGGCGCGACGGTGGGGAAGAACCTGCAGGTGTCGGTTTCCGTCACACTGACGGCCGCTCCGGCGGGGCCGACGGATGTGACGGTCACGAGCGCGGATTCTGGCAGGGTGACCCTCTCGCTGGACCCGAACGCCGAGGGTGGCGCGAGCGTCACGTTCCCGGGCGTCACGTCCACGACGGTGGGCGCTCTTTACGTGCAAGGCCGGGATGTAGGCCCCGCTACTCTGATGGCGTCGGCGGATGGGTACAACTCCCGGAACACGGGCGTTCAGGTGAACCCGGCGGCGTTTGTTATCATGTCGCCGGCAAGCATCAGCACGAGTCTGGCGTCGGGCGACAGCACAATCCAGGTTGCCTCCGCGCGCCTGAACGCGACCACGCTCGCGCGCGAGACAAACCAGCCCGTGCGGGGCGGACTCAGCCCGTCTGTCGCCGTAGTGAGCGGGAACACCGGAGTGGGGACGATCACTGTCAGCCCGCTCGTATTCATTTCCTCCACCACCTCGAAGAACACGGCGTTTCATCCTGTGGGCAATGGCGCGACGACGGTGGCGATTGTGCAGCCGGCGGGCTTCACCACGCCATCGAGTGGCGGGCAGATTGATGCGACCGTCAGCCCCAACATGAACATGGCGCATGCGACGGTGGGGAAGAACCTGCAGATGCCGTTGCAGGTCACGATGACCGCCGCGCCGGATGTGCCGACGGATGTGGTCGTCGCGAGCAGCGATCCCGCAATCGTAACGGTCTCCACAGACCCGAACGCGGAGGGCGGCGAGAGAGCCACGTTCTTCGGCGTGACGTCCGCGACGGCGGGCACGGTGTACGTGCAGGGCAGGGAGCTTGGGTCGGCAAGTCTGACGGTGTCCGCTGACGGTTTTTTTTTGCGAACATCGGCCGTGCAGGTGGATCCGTCCGGATTTGTCATCGTTGACCCCGGCAGCATCAGCACAAGCCTCTTCTCAGGCGACCCGTCTGTTCAGGTTACATCTTCGCGGCTGAACCCCGCGACGCTCGTTCGCGAGACGGACCAGCCCGTCCGCGGCGGTTTTGCGCCGCCGGTTGCGGTCGCCAGTTCCGACACGGCCGTCGGGACGATCACCGTCAGCCCGCTGGCGTTCGACTCGGGCGTGACATCGCGAAGCACGGCGTTTCACCCTGTCGCCATCGGGACGACGGCCCTGTCCGTTATTCAGCCGGAGGGCTTCACGAATCCCGCCGTCGGGGGCGCCATCGAAGCCGTGGTGAAAGGCGACATCACGCTGGGCAGCGCGACAGTCGGCCGCGATCTGCAGGTTCCGGTGTCCGTACGGCTGGTGCAGACGCCGCCAGAACCGATGGATGTAACCGTTACCTCCAGTTCGGAGGCAGGCGTCACGCTGAGCGATGAAGCGCAGACTGAAGGGGCGCAGAGCGTCACCCTCACCGGCGTCGCCGACACCACCCCCCGCACTATCTACGTGCAGGGACGCAGTCACGGCGCCTTCAGGCTCACGGCCGCCGCGGCCGGATACAAAGACAAACAATCCGATGTCGCGGTGGTCCCGTCCGGGTTTATGATCCTGAGTCCGGCGAGCATCGAGGCTGCGGTTGGGTCTGGGAGCAGGCAGGTAAAGGTCTATTCCTGCCGCCTGGCTCCGGCCACGCTTCTGCGCGAGACCGATCAGGCTGTGCGGGGAGGGCTGGGCGTGGTTGTCCCGATTGCAAGCTCCGACCCGGGCGTCGGCACGCTCAGCGTCGCGCCGCTGGAGTTCAGCGGAGGTCAAGGCTGTGTCACCACGCTGTTCCAGCCGGTCGCGGCGGGTGCCTGCACTGTTTTGATTACCACCCCCGAAGGGTTCACCACCCCGGCGGCAATGCAGAGCATACCGGCGACGGTCAACTGAAGCAGCCGCGGGGGTATAATGCCCGGGCAGCGCCGGAAGGTCTCTGACCCCGGCGGACCGCCGCAGACGAAAGGAACCGGACACTCGATGCAGAAGGCACGCGTTGGATTCATAGGCCTGGGGGCGATGGGGGCGGGAATGGCCGCAAATCTCATCCGCGCGGGATTCCCCGTCACCGTTCACAACCGCACGCGGGAGCGCGAGGAACCCCTTGCCGAACTCGGGGCCGAGCGGGCGGGCAGCCCCGCCGAGGCTGCCGCTGACGCTGACATCGCGATCACCATCGTCAGCGACGTGCCGGACGTGAAAGAAGTCATCTGCGGGCCAGACGGCGTGCTCGGCGGCATCCGGACCGGTCAGGTCGTCATTGACATGAGCACCATCGGCCCGAAGGCCGCGCGCGAGATTGCCGAGTCTTGCGGGCAGGCCGGGGTGCGCTTCCTCGACGCTCCCGTCTCGGGCGGCCCGTCGGGCGCGGCGGACGGGACGATGTCCATCATGGTGGGCGGCGGCGAGGACGCCTTCCGGCAGGCCTTGCCTGTGTTGGAAGCCATGGGCAAGACGATCGTGCATTTCGGGCCGGCCGGGGCCGGTCAGGCAGTCAAACTCGTGAACCAGGTCTTCTGCGTCGCCAACTTCGCGGGTGTGGCCGAAGGGCTGCTTCTGGCGGATCGCCTCGGGTTGGATCGGGAGGCTGTCATCCCCGCGCTCGCGGGAGGGGCCGCCGGAAGCTGGATGCTTGCGCACCTCGGCCCAAAGATGGTCGCCCGCGAATTCGAGGGCGGGTTCAAGGTGGACCTGCAGGCCAAAGACCTCCGGCTCGTCCTGGAATCGGCCGGTGAACTCGGACTCCCCATGCCGCTAACGCGCGTCGTGCTGCAGTTCCTCAAGAGCATTCAGGCGCGCGGGCACGGCGACTGGGGCACCCAGAGCGCGATTACGGCTTACGAAGAGATGGCAGGCCCGGGCGGAGTCTGACCAGGCCCGTTCGCTAGAAGGCGCGGGATCCGATCTCCAGCCAGAGCTTCTTGCCGCGGTTGAGGCCGTAGTCGCGGCCCTGCGGGCTCCACGACAGCGTCAGGTCGAGAAGCCCGAGCTGGCGCGAGAGCGAGAGCTTCGAGTAGCGATAGCTGCTGTTCCAGTGGCGTCCGTCCTGGTCTGTATAACCTGCGCCCGAAAAGCTATGCGAAAACTGGAGGCGATACAGCTTGCCGAGCGGCTTCGTCGCCGTCAACTGAAGGCTGTGCGAACTGTCGTCGGGAATCCATACGAAATGACTGTAGGCCCGCAGGCCCCCGGCGCTGCCCGCCGAGACCGACGCCGTGAGCGACTTCCGGTACGGTGACGAAAGCGTCCGCCCGCTCAGAAACTCCTGATCCCAGCTCACCGAAGCGTGCCCCGACCGCCCCAGCGACTTCGACCACGCCGCGCGTCCGCGGATGCTCGTGCTCGAAAACGCGCCCACGGATTGCCCGATATCCGTCGTGAGGGTGAGGCTCGATTTGAGCGGCAGGGCGATGGGGCGCCGGGCAATGCCGACACCCAGCGTCTGGTAGAAACCGGTTGACGTGCCCGTTGACGAGTTGTAGCTGAGCGGACCGTTCACGAGCGCCGCCGAAGCGCGCCACGAAAGACCCGTATGACCGATCTCCCTGGAGGGCGTGCGGGCGTCAAGCCGCGCCGTGAGCGCCCCGCTGTTCAGATCAACCATATCAGCAGTGCCGTCTTCGCGGGGGTTGCTGCGGCTGCCGTAAGCCGCCAGCGTCATATCGAGTCCCGCCGTCCGCCATCCGTAACTGGCGAAGCCGGAAACCGCGTTGCGCGAGAATTCCGAAATGGGCTGATATCTCAGCGATGCGTTCAGCCGCCTGGCGCCCGACAGTGTCTGGTCGTGAGTCCACTCGAGCGACCTGTCGCGCGACGGGAAGTCGTCCACGAACAGCTTCCCCCCGCCCCCGGAAGCGTTATAGATATGTTCAAGTCCCAGCGAGAAACCTTTACGCGGGGTGGCGAATCCGCCGTACGATGACCCCCTGCCCGCATAGCGCAGGCGCACCCCCGCGCTCTGCTGCTTCCGGAACATGAAGTAGAACGGAAGGTCCAGCACCATCCCCTCGTACTCCGTGTAGCGGAACTGCTGCGAAATCGGGTTGAGGCCCGTCCCCTGGTACTCGTAGAAGTAGTGGGGAAGCGCAAGCACGTCGCGTCCGCCGATCGAAACCACGGCTTGCGTAAACTGAATCCGCTCCCGGGGCCAGATCGTGGCCCGCTCCGCCGTTATCCACGTGCGCGTGTTGTCCGGCTTGAACAGCTCGAACGCCTGAAGGTCGAGGGCCGGGATGGGGGCCGAGAGCTTGAGCAGGCCGCTGCGGAAGCTGACGACCTGAGGCGACGGGCCGGCGATGAGCACGGCCCCGGCTTCGTTCTCCGGGCTGTACCAGAGCGCATCCGCGTGAATCATGCTGCCGCCCGACGAAACGGCCACGTCCCCCTGCGCCCGCACCTGTCCCACCTGCTCCTCGAACTCGACGGTGGCGGCGCTGATGCTGAGGTCGCCATGGGTCAGCGTCGTATCCGCGCCGATCAGCAGGCCGCGGTCAACGCTGTAAGCGATGTCTCCTTCCGCCTGCAGCACGATCTCCTTCACCTGCACGTCCCCCGCGACGAACTCGACTTCCGCCGTCGTGGACGACGAGCCCACGAACACCGTCACCTGGGCAATGCTCGGGGTGGTGCCGCTGGTCAGAACGGCCGTGGCCTTTCCGGCGGTGAGGCGGGCGACGGGAATGATGCTGCCGGATGTGGTGTTGAAGCGGACTTCGGTGCCGTCGGGAGCCGGGCCTGTCTGCGCCGACGAAACCGTGACGGTGATCTGCGAGGTCGCGCGGCCGTCCGCCGCCACCCTGCGCGGCTGCGCGTCGGCGTGCATCATCCATTGCTGCGCTCCGGCGGGAATGGCACCGGCCGCAATCGCCAGCGCCGCCGGTGCCATAATGCGGGCCATCCGCATGAGCCGCGCCCGCCGCCAGCGGCGCCCGGGCGCCTCCCTGCCGGCAAGCAATTTGTTGTCGAGAGACTCTAGGGGCATGAGAATCGTCTAACTGACGGCGGGGCATTCGAAACTTCGCGCTCGAAAGCCACGTTACAGGATTATAGCAGGCCGGGCATCCGGGCTAACAGGCCCTGCTTCACAAACGAGGTATCGCTTATGTCAAAAACTCTTCGCAAGCTTGGTCTTGTCACTGTTGCCGCGTGTGTGCTGTCCACGGCAGTCTTCGCCCAGGGGCTTTCCACGGGCGCGGTCGCGCCGAACTTCTCGCTGAAGGACACCGCCGGACGGTCGTTCAAGCTGTCCGACTACAAGGGTAAGGTCGTCTTTATCAACTTCTTCGCCACCTGGTGTCCTCCGTGCCGCGCCGAGTTCCCCGAACTCGTCAAGATGCACGCGAAATACCGCACGCACAGCAAAGTCAAGATAATCTCGGTGTCCATGGATGACGATCGCACCATGTCCCGCGTGAAATCTTTCGCCGACAGCTACAAGGCGAAGCATCAGGTTCTTCTGGGCAAAGCCGCCGAGACGGTGGCGCGGAACTACCGCGTCCAGGCCATCCCGCAGAACTACCTCGTCGGCAAGGACGGCAAGATCAAGGCCGTCTGGGAGGGGTTCCGGGGGCCTGAAGAGGTCAGCGCCTGGGAAGAGGCGATCAAGAAGGCTCTCAAGTAGCCCGGGCTACCCCCGCCTGAAGGACTCCCTTCGGGCGTCAGATGTTCTGCGGACCCCCGCGCCATGCCCCGGCCGCGGGGGTCCGTGCTTCACTGCTGGTCGCCGTGGGTCACAACGGCTCGAATGACGCGGCCGTTTGCCTGAAGCGTGATTCCCCCGTTCCGCCCCGTCTGCCACACGCGTTCGCACCTGTCCTGGAGCGTCTTCAGAAGCCCGTAGTCGGCCCACTGGTCGCGGCTGCGGCCGCTGTGCAGCACCGCCGCGTTCGCCTCCAGCGCACCGAGCGCCGAAGGGTCGCCCCGGGAGGCCTGGAATCCCAGCACCAGCGCGGCCGGAGCCTCGGCGGCAAGCTGCCGCGTGGTTTCGGGAGAAAGCCGGTCTATCAGCGCGATGCTTGTGGGGGGCATCTCAACGACGATCGCTTCAACGCTCTGGCCGCTTCCCGCCAGCGACAGCATCAGCCCGTCTGCCGTGGCGACCGCTCCTCCCGGCCGGACAGGCTGCCAGTCGAGTTCCGGAACGCTCCCGCGCAGCGCTTCGAGCGCGTCCGCTGGCGCGACCGCTTTCCTGACGCGAAACTCCTTCGCCAGCGCCTTGATTCCCGAGCAGGCGTCGGCGTCGGCCCGAGTCGCGATGAGGCAGTCTATGCTGTTTGTGCCGGAACGCACCAGAGCGTTGACCGCGGCCGCCGCGCTGCCCGGACCATCCGTGCCGCCTGCCAGCCGCCCGCAGTTGATGACCACCCTGCTGCCGCCAGGGCCGCGCACGATCCAGCACTGTCCCGCGCCCATGTCCACGCACTCCACGCGCACCGTGCGCGCGGGCGGCCGCAGAGTCCACAGCGCCACCACGGACGCGGCAATGGCCGCGGCGGCGATCAGGCGCTTCATCGGGGCGTCCCCAACCCGGGAAATGGCGCTGGCTCCTTCGCCCGCGCCAGCGCCGCGCGAAGCCGGACGACTGCCGCCGCCAGCGCGGCGTAGTAGATGGCGATCCACACAGCTCCCGGCGAAGGCACGTTGACCTGCGCGAACGCCAGTCCGCCCATCGCGTTCACCACCCACGCCACCGCCGCCGCAAGCCCGTACACTACCTGCGTCAGCGCCCATTCCAGGCCCGGTATCCAGAACAGGAAGCTGAGCGCCACGGACGCCACGAACAGCCATTCAGCGAGCGCCGCTACGGCCATGTTCGCCGGGAGAGACACAAGCGACAGCCGGCTGAAGTAGTGCGCGATGATCGGCAGCGTCGCAATGGTCGCCGCCGATGTCACAAGCGCCACGTCCATCAGATGCCGCCGCAGCCGCGCGGCGGGCGTCAGCCTGTGCCCGGGGGCGCTTCGTGCGGCCGACCACGCCTGGAACGGAGGAACGATGGCGATGATGCCCGCCACCGCCGCGAAACTGAGCTGGAAGCCCGTGTCGGCGATCGAGAGCGGCTTGAACAGCAGAATCAGAAAGGCCGTGCCGAACAGAACGGCGAGCATGGACGCCGGCCTCCCGAGCATCAGCGCGCCCAGAAACAGGCTTGCGCCCACGCCCGCGCGCACGATGGACGGCTTGGCGCCCACCATCAGCACGTAGAATCCGACGAGGCCGATCACCAGCGCCAGCGCCGGGATTCGCGGGGCTTTCATCCGCCTCAGCAGCCCGTGCCAGAAGATGGCGACGATGAGCGCGCAGTTGAAGCCGGAGGCGGCCAGCAGGTGCAGCGTGCCGCTGCGCGTGAAATTCTCGATCAGGTCCGCGGGCACGAGTGTGTAGCTGCCGAGGAGCATACCGGAAACCAGGCCCGCTTCCTGCTCGGGCAGCCTGCTGCGAAAGAGCCCGCACAGCGCCTTGCCGGCCGCGGCGGCCCGGCGCATGGCGCCCGCCCCGCCGGGCGCGTCGAGCAGCGTCAGAGAGCCCGGGTCGTCCGTCCACATCTCGCAGAAGACACCCTGGCGGGCAAGGTAGCGCTCGAACGAGAACTCGCCGGGGTTTCTGCCCGTTGGCGGGCGGGTCACTCGCCCTCCGAACCGCAGCGTCTGGCCGTACTCCAGGCTGTCGCCGTGCGTGCGAAGCAGCACTGCCGCAGCTTCCCGCGCGATGTTGAGCGAGATCGTGCCCGTGACCGGGGCGTCGTGCCGCGCCGAAACGATGTCCGTCACCCGCACCATCACATGCACTCGTCCCGGGCGGATGGCCGGGTCGCCGCTGATGTAGCCCTCCAGCACCACCGGGCCGCGCCGCCCTGCGAGACGCGAGATGTCCCACGGCCCCGGCGTCTGCACCACCGCCGCGCGCGCCACGCCCAGCAGCGCGACCGCCGTCAGCAGCACTGTCCACGACCGCTGCCCGCGAGCGAGCGAATACAGCGCCGCCGCGCACCCGATGCCGGCGGCGGCCATTCCCGCGAAGGGCGCCGCCGCCGTCCACATGGCGAGCGCGCACCCCGCCGCGAAGGCGAGGGTGACGGGAATGATCGGCCGCTCGGCAAACATCTCGATTGGGCTTTTGCCGCGCGGGTCAGGAATACCTGCCTGCCGCGGAAGAACGATGGGGCGTGGGATGGTTCACGCCTCCCGGCTTTCGTCCGATGTGCGGGCATCTGTGCTGTCCGCACTGCGTCCGGGGGAGTTGTGGTCCCACTCCGGCGTGCGGGCTAAGCGGCGTAGCCGGATCAGATCGGAGCAGAGCTCCGACAGACTCACTTGCAGGAGCACAGAAACTGCAGGATCAGGGATCAGCGATGATGTGTGAGATGATCGCTGGGGCGTGAAATTGTTCACGCCTCTCGGTTCTCCGGCGGACATTGGTCCGGCCAGCGCACAACGGGGACAGAAGTCCCCGAAAGAACGGCCGAGGCGTGATACACATCACGTCCGTTCTCCTGCAGCAGGGGCCGGTAAGCGAAAGCTGCGCTTTCGCAGTCCACAGTCCCCTGGATCGGGCTGCCCGAAACAGGACCACGTCATTCCGGACTCCGATCCGGAATCCAGGGGCCATGGCTACCGAAGCGAGCGCCAGTTACCTTCGCGTGATTCGGCTGCGGGAGTTCGCAGAGCGGACGCGCCGAAGCAAATGGGGCACGTCCGCGTCCTTGACGGGCCTGCCGGGCGGGTTTATGGTTGCTCTCGACAGGTGTTCTTGTGGGCCATGCAGTTTTTGGCCTTGATCTCTATGTTCAATAGCGGGACAAAGCCATCTCTATGTTCTATGTTGCCAGGTGTCTCACCTGGCCGAACACCGGCTATCCTGCGGATGAGTTCCCGGCGTCTATGTTGCCAGGTGTCTCACCTGGCCGAACACCGGCTATCCTGCGGATGAGTTCCCGGCGTTGGGTGAGAACCAATGAGTAAACCAACGATCAGAGCACACGGAAATGAGCGCTGGCAGAACGTGGGGCAGGCCGGCGATGTCTGCTTCGTGACTACAACCATCGAGGGCTTCCGGCCGGCGCTCGCCCCTGAGCCCATTGCGCGCATGTTCGTGGACGCTCTGCAGTTCTACCGCTCCCGCGGCGAAATGCTGCTGCACGCTTGGGTGGTGATGCCGGAGCACGTGCATCTGCTTGTGACTCCCTTGCGCGGCAGCATCAGTGATATGATGGAATTGCTGAAGCGCTACACGAGCCGGCAGATCCTCGCCTGGTGCAAGGAGCATGGACGTGAGGACGACCTGCACTTCTTCGCCGACCGCGGGAGGATCGACGGCGAGCGCTACTCGGTATGGATGCGCAGCTTTCGATCCGTGCCTTTGCAGGGAGACCAAGCGGTGCTGGACAAAATCGCTTACATCCACGGCAACCCGGTGCGGCGGGGGCTGGCGGCCACTCCAGAGGAGTGGCCTTGGTCCAGCGCTGGCGCCTACTCCCGGCCGGAGGCTGCTGCACCGGAGGCGGACCTGTTCGAGAGCCTCATAACAACACGGAGGGATGGCAGATGACCAAACGCTCCCGGAGCCAGGTGAGGACACCTGGCGGCATAGTAAAACGCTCCCGGAGCCAGGTGAGGACACCTGGCGGCATAGTTAACGCTCCCGGAGCCAGGTGAGGACACCTGGCGGCATAGTTAACGCTCCCGGAGCCAGGTGAGGACACCT
>JAGVUD010000387.1 GCA_019136435.1 Armatimonadota bacterium
AACGTGGTGCGTCCGCCCCCCGTGCCGCAGGTGTCTATCAGATGACCCGTCACGCCGGGGGTGATCTGCTCGCAGTTCTCGCGCATGGCGCGGGCGATAGACGCGACTTCGCGGGTGGTCGGGCCTTTCATGAGGAGCCCCACCAGGAACCCCGCAATCTGCACATCGGTGACATCGCCGTTCCTGATGCCGCCGATGATGCTGAAAATCTCCTCCTCCGGCAGGTGCTCCCCCACCGTGAGTTTTCTGAGCGTTGACTGTATCACCGGACTCCTCTCTCTAGGCCGTGAACTTGTAGCTCCGGAAAGCCATCAGGGTTGTGGTGCGCGCGACCGTGGGGACGGTCTGAATCTTCTCCGTCACGACTTCGGCGAGGCGTTCGTACTCCTCGGCCTGCAGAATCGCGACCAGGTCCCAGTCTCCCGCCACCGAATAGACGTCCACCACTTCGTCCATCTCCGCAAGCTGTTTGGCGGTTTTCGGAACCTGCCCCCGGTCAACGTTCATCATCACAAGCGCTCGAACCATGCCTGACCTCCTTTGTGCGTGTGCGCAGTGAGTCAGTATATCACTCCGCCGGGCACGGATGCTCCGGTTGCGGGCCTTCCGTGAAAGAGGAGGGAGGCGCGCTGAGGTTGAAGGGATATTCTGTCAGCGGCCTTCCGCACTGCCGCTGCAGCACATCAACGGAAGGAGATTCCTTCGTGTCACGACTCTTGAGGATAACGATGATCGCTGCTCTATGCGCAATTGCCGGGCCAGGGCCCGCCACGCCGCCGCCGGACAGGGGCGAGGCGCTGATGGAATACGACCTTACGCTGGCCGGAAAGCCGCCTTTCCGCAGGCTGTTTCTGGACGCGATGGTGACGGAGGAATCGGGCGGGCTGGAGCGCATCTTTCACGCCCCGGTGAAGTACGAGAAAAACCCGATTATGAAGGGCGACGCCCCGTGGGAGGGATGGGGCCCGAACCTGGGCGGAACCGTGATCCGCGACGGCGGCAAGCTGCGGATGTACTACTACTGCATCGCCGACGGCGAGCCGACCAAGGTGTGCATGGCCGAGTCGAAAGACGGGCTGAACTGGACACGCCCCAAGCTCGGACTGGTGGAGTGGAAGGAATCGAAGGACAACAACATCCTGAAGTCCTCCACGCAAGTGTTCCGGGCCAATAAGCCGGCATCGCCGGACCGGACGTGGGTGATGTACGGACAGAGCAAGGGGCACGGCAACATGGGCTTCTCGGCGGACGGCCTGACATGGACGCGCCCGCCGGAGCTTCAGGACCTGTTCTCGACCTCGGACGTGGTGAACTTCTTCTTCGACCCATACCGCAACCGCATGTGCGCGACGTGGAAGACCTCCAACCGCAGGCACCGGGCGGTGGGCGTGGTGCTATCGGACGACGGGCTGACCTGGAAGAAGCCTGTCGAGGGCCCGGTGTTCGTGGCGGACGACCTCGACCCGGACCCAACGCAGATCTACGGCATGCCCGTTTTCGCCTACCAGAAGATGTTCATCGGCCTGCCGCTGATCTATCACTCACGCTGGCTGAAGTACGGGCGCTACACCAAGCCGGAGGTGATGTTCGAGGCGCAGGAAGGCAGCCCGTGCACGGGCGATATTCAGCTTGCGTGGAGTTGGGACCTGATCAACTGGACGCGCACCCCGAAGCGCGAGCCGTTCATCGCCAACAGCCCCATCAATGCGTTCGACTACGGGTTCATCGGGACCGCGCGGGCGCCGGTGGTGATGGGCGACGAACTGTGGTTCTACTACTCCGGCTGGGACCAGGTGCACGAGGACTACAAGGGACTGAAGGCGGCGGTTGGTCTGGCAAAGCTGCGGCTGGACGGGTTTTGCTCGATGCAGGCAGGGGACAAGGAAGGCTGGCTCATTTCAAGGCGAGAGGTTTTCAACACCCCTGAGGTGACGATCAACGCCAAATGCGGCCCCGGCGGGTACGTGACGGCGGAGATCGTGGACCGGAACAACAACGTCATCCGGGGCTTCGAGAAGAACT
>JAGVUD010000277.1 GCA_019136435.1 Armatimonadota bacterium
CCGGCGCATTCGGGAGCACCCTGATTGCTTATGTGGAGCAGGAGGACCGTGCCAGCGGCATCCGTGTGGCCCTGTCTTCCGCGGCGGCCTGGCTGACAGCCGGGGCCCGCGTCAGCGTGACCGGTGTCATGGGCACGACTGCCGCCGGCGAACGGCAGATCGCCTCGGCGGCGCTGACTCCGGGCGTCGGGTCGAACCTGCTCGATGCGCTTCGCATGACCAACAAGACCCTTGGCGGCGCGACCGTGGGCACTCCGCCTGCCGGCCAGTCCGGCGTGACCGGGGGCTACGGAGTCAACACCATCGGGCTGCTGGTCTTCGTCGAAGGGAAGGTCATCAACGACCCCGCTCAGGGATACACCCTGATTGACGATGGCTCGGGCACTCCGGTGCGCGTGGAAACTGGCCACCTCGCAGTGCTGTGGTCCAACGGGGACTACCTGAAGGTGACCGGCCTCTCCTCGCTTAGCAAGAACGGCGCGAATCACGAACGCGTGATCATCCCGCGCTCCAACGCGGACGTCGCGGGCATCTGACAGGCCCGCCCCTCCGTTACTCGTTCAAGGCCCGGCCACCCGGCCGGGCCTTGCGGTTTTGTGGCTGCTCCCGCGTTTTTGGGGGCAAAACGTGCCTTATCCTATTCCTCTTTGGAGGGTACTGGGGTATCTTGAATAGGAAGCTGCCGTTCAATCAGTGCCCGGGGGCCGCACCCGGCCGGGGCACTGTGCCATCCGGAGTTCACTATGCGCCTTTTCCCGAGAACCCTGTTTTCTGCCTTCCTTGCTCTTCTTCTCGTCTGCGCGTCGGCAGCGCGGGCTCAGAATCTGCTCGTCAACAGCTTCGCGAGCGACTCGACCCTGTCGTTCGACAGCTACGGGATTTACGGCGGCGTTTTCGCAACAGGTCAGGGACTCGATAACCCTGCCTGCATCGCGGTCAGCTCAGACGGCGCGGTGCTTATCGGGATGCAGGACGCCGGGGGCACGGGCAAGGTGCAGCGCCGCGCGCCAGACGGAAGCCTCCAGAGCGAGCTGACGGCCCCCGGTCTCACCGCGCCGGGCGGGCTCGCGCTCGATTCGGCCGGGTCTCTCTTTGTCAGTGACACCGCCGGCAATCGCGTTCTGCGGTTTGCCCCGGACGGCTCCTTTCAAGGAGTCTTCGCCTCCGGCGGCGGCCTGAGTTCGCCCCGCGGCCTTGCCACGGATGCGTCCGGCCGGCTGCTCGTGGCATCGAAGGACTCGGGCCAGATTCTGCGCTGGAATGCGGATGGGTCGTTCAGCGGCGTGTTCGCCGAGGTTCCAACGCCGGTGGACGTCAAGGTGGGATCCGGCGGAAACGTGTACGTGCTGCACGAGTCCCCCTCCGGCGGCGCCGTTCTCGAACGCTACCCGGACGGGTCGCTGAGGTGCTCCCGCGTGGGCGGCATCAGCCTCGGCGCGCCTACCGGGCTCGCGCTCCGGCCGGGTGACGACGCGATGTTCGTTACGGACAGCGCAAAAGGTGTGCTGTTCTGGGACGATTCTCAGGGATGGCAGACCCTGGTACCGTCCGGTCAGAGCGGGCTGAGCCAGGCACGGGGGCTTGCGTTTCAGACTCCCGCCGCGTCGTCGAAAAACAGCGTCAACTATCAGGGGCGTCTGGCCGACTCGACAGGCGCGCCGTTCCCGGATGGCAGCTACACTGTCACCTTCGCGCTCTACGCCGTCGAAAGCGGCGGGCAGCCGCTGTGGGTGTCACCCCCTGCAAGCGTCGTGACGCAGGGCGGCATCTTCACCACGGTGATTCCCGGGGTTCCGGAGACGATCTTCGAATCGGCCGGCGTCTGGCTGGAAACCCGGGCCGGTGCGGTGACGCTTTCCCCGCGCCAGGCGTTCGCGGCCGTGCCCTACGCCTTCCAGTCCCGCTACGCGGGCGCGCTTGCGCAGCAGAACTCCCCGATTGTGTGCGCCATCGGCAACGTGACGGCCCTGCGGCTGGGTGCCGACTCCAGCTTCTGGGCGCGAGCCACGGGCGGCGCGACGTTCGTCACCGCGCTCGATTCGAACGGTGTTGCCTCATCCGGCGTCACCCTGAGCCCCGGTTCGGGCTCCTGGTCCACGCTGAGCGACCGGGCCGCCAAGACGGACTTTCAGCCGGTGGACACGGCCGACATCCTTGAGAAGCTCGCGCTGCTGCCCGTTGGCGTCTGGAGCTACAAGGGCCAGGGCGCGGGCATCCGGCACATGGGGCCGGTGGCGCAGGACTTCCGGGCCGCGTTCGGGCTGGGCGAGGACGACCGGCACATCAGCACAGTGGACGCCGATGGTGTGATTCTCGCGGCCATTCAGGGGCTGTATCGCACGGTCCAACAGAACGATGAGCGGATTCGCGCGCTCGAGCAACAGGTGCGCGAGATGTTGGCGCAGCCTTCGCCCTCCGGGGAGGCCGGCCGCTGATGTTGTCCGCACGGCGCACACTTCTGCTGCTGGCGCTCGCCGTTCTCGGGGCGTCTCTGCTCCCGGCCGGCGCTCAGGAACTCTTCGTCGCGAGCCGCAACAACGACCAGATTCTCCGGCTCGACTCGCGGGGCGGCCTCGCTGGGGTTTTCGCCTCGGGAAGCCTCCTCGACGAGCCCTCGTGCATCGCCATCGGGCAGGATGGGGCCGTGTACGCGGGGATGCGCGACTCGCAGGGCGTCGGGCGCGTGCTCTGCTGGGATGCCGTCGGCGCTCTTCAGTTTCGCGTCACGGCTTCGGGGTTGAGCACGCTCGCGGGGGTCGCAGCCGACGCATCGGGCAACATCTACGCCAGCAGCCAGGCCAACAGCGAGGTCGTCCGCTGGAACGCCGACCGCACCTACTACAACACGTTCGCCTACGCAAGCGGCCTCTCGCAGCCCGCGGGTCTTGCCTTCGCGCCCGACGGCAAGCTGTTCATCGCAAGCGGCGCGAGCGGTCAGGTGCTCGTCTGGAAGCAGGATGGAACCTTCGACCGTGTCTTCCGCTCGTTCGGTTCCAGCGCCCGGCCGGTGGATGTCGCCTTTTCGCCTTCCGGTGACGTGTTCATCCTGATGGTTCTGACCGGCGGCGATGCCGGGGTGGGGGTGTATTCGTCCACGGGCGCCTACAAGCGTTATCACGCGGGAGGGTCGCTGATGATCTCTCCCACCGGGCTTGCCCTGCGTCCCGGTGACGACTCGGTGTTCGTGAGCGACCTTGTCAGCGGCGTGCTGCAACTTAGCGGCGATGGCGTCTTTCGGGTTGTGCTGCCTCAGGGGTCGTCCGGTTTGAACGGGGCTGCGGGCATTCGCTTCCGAGACAGGCCGGCCGTCTCCGCCAATGCTCTTGTCGTGCAGGGGGTCTTTGCCCAGGGGGATGGCTCGGCGGCGCCGGATGGAAGCTACCAGGTGCTGTTCCGTTTCTGCGGACAGGCCTCGGGAGGGTCTCCTCTCTGGAGTTCCGCGCAGCAGGCGGTAACCGTGTCCGGGGGTGTCTTCACCGCCCGCGTCGAGTCCGTGCCCGAGTGGCTCTTCGCTCGCGACTGGCTCTGGCTCGAAACCGTCGTGGGGAGCGTGGCTCTCTCTCCCCGGCAACTGCTCGGGTCGCAGGGGATTGCGGTCAGATCTGTTAGCGCGGGAGCGCTGCGCGCGCCGGGCGGAGGCGCAGCCAGCTTCTGGATGGGGCCGCGCCGCGCGCTTGCGCTGACGGCAGATGGCGCGTTCTCGGCGGTCGCGCCGGGCGGTGTGACCTTCGCGACTTCGGCGGACGCTGCCGGCCAGGCTCTCGCCGGTGCCCGCATTGCGCCGGGAGCGGGCTCCTGGTCCACGCTGTCTGATGCCGGAGCCAAGCTGTGGGCGGGGGCAGCCGGCGGCGAGCAGACCCTCGAGCGCCTGTCGGCGCTTCCCGTGCTGCGGTGGCGCTATCGCGGCCAGTCTCAGGGCATAGAGCATATGGGGCCGATGGCCGGCGACTTCCGCGACGCGTTCGGGCTCGGGGAGGACGGGCATCACATCGCCACAGTAGACGCCGACGGCGTGGCGATGGCGGCTCTTCAGTCGCTCATCCGCCGCTCCCGTGCTCAGCGTGAGGATCTGGCGCGGCTCGAAGCGCTGGTCGAACAGCTTCAGGAGACCCGGAAGCCTTGAGACCGGTACTCTTCTTGGCCCTTGTGAGCCTTCTGCTCCAGAACCCCTGCCGCGCTCAGGAACTGACGCTCAAGCGTATTGTGACGCCCGCGGCGGCCGGCATGTCCAGCGCCCAGTCCACGCACCTGCATGCCACCGCCGGACAGCCTGTGGCCGGATTCGCTTCGGCAACCGGCGTGGCGCACTGGATCGGGTTCTGGGTTCCCTCCACTTCGGGCCAGGATCCGCTGTTTCCCGGCGGGATAGCGCAGGCGAAGCTCCAACCGGACGGGACCAGGGTCGCCCTCACGGGCGCCGTGGCGGCCAGCGGCCCTCTGCAGCCGGGAGGTTTCCTCTACATCGGCCGGGCCGACCGCGCGTCGGGCATCCGCGTGCAGCCGCTGACGGACACGATCGGCATTTCGCCGGGAGCCGTGCTGAGCGTTACCGGGACAATGGACACCACGGCTGAAGGCGAGAGGCAGGTCGCTGGCGCGCTGCTCTCGATTGACGGCGCGGCAACACCGCTTGTGCCGCTGGGAATGGCGCTTAAGTCAGCGGGGGGCTCGGACTTCGGCGGACCCGGGGCCGGGCAGAGCGGCGTCACCGGAGGCGTGGGGCTGAACAACATCGGGCTTCTGGCCCGGGCGTGGGGCTCTGTGACAGGGACGGATGGCGGCGGCTTGGCGCTCGATGACGCGTCGGGTGTCCTGCTCCGTCTCGACCTGCGGAACGCTCCAGGCCCCTTCCCGCCGGGCGGCAGGCTCGAAGTGACAGGCATGGTCAGCCTGACCAGGGATGGACCGGACCTGCTGCCGCTGCTGATCCCGCGTTCGCCTGAGGACATCCGGGATCTCGACTAGCAGGAGCCCGCGCGTCAGTTGACGCCGGCCTCGATTGCTTCCGGCTCCCCTTCCAGTGCCGCGTCCTCGTGCTGGCGCACGCTTCCGTCGTCCGTGGGGTCTCTGTGCGCCGTGCCAAGCGTTCGGTACAGCGCCTTCATATCCATGATCCCGCCTATCGCGAACCAGACAACGGCTGGCAGGCTGATCGCCAGCTTGAAACGTATGTCGAACAGCCACCACTTCGCCCACGCGGCGTCGCTGATGGGGTAGAACAGGTTCACAAGGCTGAAGATCGCGAACCAGAGCACGTTGGCGGCATAGTACACAACGAGCGCCACGGCCAGAATCGTATCGGTGCGGCTGAACTCCTGAGTAATACCGGTGATCCTGAGCCACAGGCTCTTCGGCGCCTCCTGCATCTGCTCGTGGTCGCCGGCGATGCGGTACCGCCCCCTGTGCAGCATTCGCTCCAGATTGAACAGCGGCTTGCCGCGGCCCGTGACAAGCGAGACACCCGTGTATGCCAGAGCAGCGCTGATCATCGCTATGAACCAGAGAACCTGCCCGTTGATCGGGAACGGGCGGCCATGGGCGCTCTGATACGCCTGGGGCACGATGAGCCCCGCCAGGCCGAGCACCGCGCCGACCGTCAACGCCGCGTAGGCTCCCGCCGTTGTGCCGCGCCTCCAGTACAGCCCCCCGATGATCGCCGCGCCCGATCCGCCCAGCCAGATTGTGCCCGTGATTGCGAAGAAGAACAGGATCTTCTGCCCCATCGGGTAGTACATGCTGAACAGAAACGCGAACAGCGCCACTCCGATCACCGACCATCGCAGCAGCCGTATGTGCTGCTCGGGCGTCAGCGGCTTTCGGCGAAGCGGCATCACGACGTCTTGAATGAAGATGCTGCCCCACGAGTGCATGTACGTGTCGTGACAGGTGAAGGAGATGAATATCATTACCGTGGCCAGCAGCCCCTTGATGCCGTACGGCAGCAGGTGAGCCATGGCTATCGGGACCCGCATCTGCCCCTGCACGTACTCGTTTGGTATCGCCTTGAGGCTCTGGTTGACCATCTCAGCCTGTGCCGAGAACTCCGGCAGCTTCATCACGGCCAGCCCGGCGAGAGGCAGAAGCAGCATCAGAAGCGCCTGCGGCACGTAGCGCCACAGCGCGATGATTCCGCCCATCTTCTGCTCGTGAGGGGTCTTCGCCGAGCTGTAGAATCCCTGAGAGCCCTGCCACGACATGTAGCCGTAGTAGCTCCCGAATATCCCGATCAGGAAGTAGAAGATATTGAACTCCTCTACGTGCCCGGTCTTGAAGGGGTTGATCATGGAACTGTTGGCGGGCGCGAGAGACAGCGCCTGGGTCATCTGCTCCCAACTCACGAGCGTAATGAGCGCGAAAGAGATGACGACGAACGCAACCGCGCAGAAGATGCCCTGCGCGCAGTCCGTAATCATAACCGAGACCTGCCCGCCCATCGTAACGAACGACACCGCGAGCGCCAGATCTACCGCCATGACAGCCGCGAAGGTGGAGACATCGAAAGGGAGGCCCGGAACACTGAACGTCTCCGGGAGACCGCAGAAGTAGATGATGAACCGCGCCGCCACTGCCGGGAAGATGCCGAAGTTCAGTATCCCTGAAGTCCAGCACAGGATGCCCGCAAATATGCGGAAGCGCCGGCTGTAGCGCATCTCGAAGAACTGCGCCATCGTCATTGCGCGCGTCTCGCGGAAGCGGTAATACACCCAGCCCGTCAGGAGTATGATCACGCCGCCCGGGATGCCCATCAACTCCCACCACCTGGGTGGAAGCCCGGCGGAGTAGATCATCTCGAACGCTCCGACAAACGTCACCACTCCCACGCTGCCCATCTGGGTGGCGATGGTCAGAAGATAGCGTCCGGCGGACCGGTTGGCCGAGAGAAAATCGGCCACGCCGTGCATATACTGCCGCGTGCTCAGGCTGAACAGGCGCAATGCTACGATTGCGACTCCGATGATGGTCCAGTCGAGATAGTTCAGGTTCAAATGTTGTCTCCAGCCGCGCCAGCCGTCACTGTTGACCCAGACTGGAGTTGCGGTACTGTCCCGGCCGCATGCCGGTGACCTCCAGGAAGACCTGGCTGAAGTAGTTCTCGTCCTCGAAGCCGACGCGCTGGGCGATTTCGGACAGGTTCAGGGCCGGGTCGCGCATCAGATCCTTCGCGCGGGCGATGCGCACAATCCGCAGATACGTCCGGAAGGAGAGGCCGCACACCGCCTTGAACAGGGGGCCGAGGTAGCTGGCGCTCAGGCGCACGTAGTCCGCGGCGGACTGCAGAGAGATGTTCTCCGCATAGTGGGCCTCGACGTAGCGCCGCACGGCCTGGGCGATCTGCGAACTGCGGGTGCGGTGGGGGCGAGGCGGGGCGGAAGGCGTCTGAATCGCCTGCCCGAGCCTCCGCTCCATCGCCATGCGCTCCTGCTCGTGGTGTCGCATGGAACGCAGAGTCGCGACAGCCTTCTGTAGCGCCTGCGCAAGGTCTTCCCTTGTTACTGGCTTTGGCAGCAGGTCCACCGCTCCGAGCTGCACGGCAAGGCGCGCGCGGTCGAATCGCTGGGCGCCCGTCAGGCAGATCAGCAGCGGCTGGCGGTCCAGAAGACCCTGAAGCTGGCGTCCCAGCACCGCGCCGCCAGGCGACTGGAGCTGAATATCCAGCACAACGATGTCGGGCTGCAGCCTCGCGGCGAGTTCAATCGCCTCCGACGGGCTCGATGCCCGCGCAATCACGCGAAGGGGATGCCCCGATTCGCGCGCGATGTTTTCCACCGCCTCATGAACGCGCTCGCTGGCGTCCACGCTCATCACGGTGAAGTCGGCGCCGGCGCCGCTCTTGTTCGAAGTGACCATTGCGGTCTCTCCTGCCACTGTGACCTGTATCATCGAATGCTCCTCGTTGACCGTCGCACAATCAGTTCGGGGGGCACAAATGCTCGCAGGCTGCCGTTCAGCCCGCTGCCGGCAATGAGCGCATGGCAGCCGATTCTGCCGACCTCGAACAGGTTCTGCCTCACAACTGTCAGCGGCGCGGGCATGTGCTCGGCCAGCTCCATATCGTCGAAGGCCACCACCGAGAGATCGCGCGGCCAGACCACCGAGAGTCTGCTGAGCTGGTTGAGAATCTCGCAGGTCGAGCTGTAGCCATCGGTGATGACAGCCGTGAAATCCGAGCCGCCGATGCGCGTTTCCAGGCTTTCGGCCCGGACGGTGTCGTCGGCGCCGGGAATTCGCAGCTCCCGCGTTTGCTCCACGAATGCCCGGTAGCGCTCCCGCCCGGAGTGGTTCACCTCGGCCTCCAGGTCGGAATGCGCATACAGAATCCGCTGGTGCCCGAGCGATGTCAGATGCTCGACGGCCTGCCGTATGCCGTCCGCGTTGTCCGTCTCCACGAACGAGAGCCCGGACCGCGGGTGCTGGATGTCGAGCAGAATAGCTGGAATCCCGAGCCTCTTTATGCCGAGCGCCGCCTCACGCTCGGGGCGCAGCAACAGGCAGCCGTCAAACGGCCCGTCCTCGGTGGCGGGCTGGAAGTTGGAGTAGAGGCTCATTTCGAGCGCCCACCCGGCGTCCGCCGCTGCCGCGCGCACCCCGTCCACGAGGTCTCGCACGAATGCTCCGGA
Organism: Armatimonadota bacterium; assembly: GCA_019136435.1. Classification (GTDB taxonomy): domain Bacteria; phylum Armatimonadota; class UBA5829; order DSUL01; family DSUL01; genus JAGVUD01. Next base: position 8,619 of record JAGVUD010000277.1, read on the forward strand.
GATGAAGCCGTCGTCCGTGTAGTGCACAACGAGCACCAGACGTCCGGTCTCCTTTGGACGCAGCCGGCTCGGCGGGATGTCCGCCACCACGGTGCCGTGGCGCGGGCGGCGAACAAGGTAGCCCTCTTTCGTCAGCGCCTGCATGGCCAGTTGCACGGTCTTGTGGCAGACGCAGTAGTCCTGCGCCATCTCCACCGTGGATGGCAGCCGCGTTCCCGGCCTGAGCCTGCCGCTGGCGATATCGGTCTTCACCAGCTCTTTGATCTGGGCATACAGCGGGTTGCGGCTGTTCAGCTTGAGCATGGTCTCCAGTCCTCTCCTCTCGCCGGCATCTAGAGCCTGAAATCCCCGAGCGGGGCTGTCGCCACGGCAAGGCACTGATCGCCGCAGCCGTAGTAGACATAGACCTCGCCGCCGAGCACCGCAGCCCCGCAGGTATAGACCACGTTGTCCACGAACCCTGTGCGCTCGTACTCCGCCTCAGGCTCGAGAATCGGCTCGTCCTGCACCTTGATGACGCGGAAGGGGTCGTCGGGGTCGAGCCAGATGACTCCCAGCCGGTACTTCCTGTGCCGGTCCTTGCCGTGGATGATCACCACCCACGCCTGATCGGTCCGGAACGGGGTCGCGCCGATCCCCATCTTGACTTCAGTCCAGTGCCCCCACCGCGTCTCCATCAGAATCTGCGTGGAGTGAAAGGTCTTCAGGTCGGGGCTTTTCGATATCCACATATGCGGCAGAATCCTGTGAAACAGCACGAATTCGCCGTCCACCTTCTCCGGCAGCAATCCTCCGGTCCGCTGCGAGAAGTCCGGCATCAGCACGCCCTGTTTCTCCCACCGCACCAGATCGTTGCTCGTCGAATACGAAAGGACTTCCGGTATCTCCGAAGTCGTGCAGTAAACAGCGTAATAGACCCCGTCTATCTGGCAGACCCGGGCGTCCTCAGCGCCGTCCGTGAGCGGGTGGGGCTCTCCTTGCACGCCGATGACGGGTTCGGGAAGCCGCTCGTCAATCGTCACGCCGTCCCTCGAAACGGCCAGCCCGATTCGGCTGACGGGCCACGTGTGGTTGGTGCAGGGCTTCATCTCGTCCCCGCCCGCACGGTAGAGGATGTGGACCTTGCCGTCCTTCACGATGATCCCGGCGTTTGAGACGTGCTTGCTCTCCCACGGGTGTTCCGGAACTGGCAGAAGTACCGGATTCTTCGGATGTCTGGTAAGCCTGACCATTACACTATCGCCTCTCCTGGCTTCCCTCTCCCGCCTCCCGAGTGAACGCGCCATGCCGTTTCACCGCTTCCCAGAACGCCTCGACATGCTCTACGGGGGTGCGGGGGGCCATGTTGTTCGCTGCAATGAAGGTGAATCTCCCGCCCTCCAGCGCGCCGCTTTCGCAGATGGCTTGCACGTCCCGCTCAATCGCCTCGGCCGGGCC
>JAGVUD010000113.1 GCA_019136435.1 Armatimonadota bacterium
CACCAAGAAAGCAAGCGTGTTCGTCACCTACGCGCAGTCGATGTACGCGGGCGCGTCCAACGCCAGCACAGCGCTGGCGGGCGAATTCCTGGGCATTCTGGCCGGGCCGACGCCCGACGAGGTGGAGAGCGGCCTTCTCGCCGCGCAGTACACGATCGAGCATGAGGCCAGCTTCTATTCCGCCAACGCCGACGATTCCGTCGTCTATTACGCGCACTGCATTTCCCGCACGGGCAGCTATCTTTCGGGACAGTGCGGCATCGCCGAGGGAAGCCCGCTGGCGTATCTGATCGCCCCGCCGCTGGAGAGCATCTACGCGCTGGATCAGGCGCTGAAGGCGGCGCAGGTGGAGGTCGCGGCGTTTTACGGGCCGCCGTCGCCCACGAACTTCGGCGGCGCGCTTTTGACAGGTTCGCAGTCGGACTGCAAGGCGGCGTGCGACGCGTTTGCCGCGGCGGTGATGGACGTTGCGAATCACCCGATTGTCATCCGGCGCTGACGAGAGTAAGGAAGGGATCGCCAAATGGAGATTACGGCTCTGGGCATGATCGAAACGAGCGGGCTGCTGTCCGCCATCGAAGCGGCGGACGCGGGCCTCAAGGCGGCGGACGTCCGGCTGCTCGGCACGGATTATGTGCGCGGCGGTCTGGTAATGGTTCGCTTTGAGGGCGAGGTGGCGGCCGTGCAGGCGGCGGTGGACGCGGGCACCATGTCAGCGCAGCGCGTGGGCAATGTGGTCAGCTCCCATGTGATTCCCCGCGCTATGCCGGAGGTTTTCTGCATGCTGGCAAGCGACGTGGGGGCGGGGCCGGCCAGGATGCATAACGACGGGTGCGCCAACTGCGGCGGCTGTGAAGGCGGCATGCGGGAGATGCGTGCCTGCGCAAGGGCCGGGCAGAAGGCAGAACCCGCCGAGGAAGCGGAGCAGCGTCCGCCTGAGACCGGCGAGGACGCCACGCCGTCCCCGGAGGAGCTGAAAACGTGGAAGGTGCTTGCCCTGCGCTCTTTTGCCCGCAAGCTGCCCGGCTTTGAAATGAAGGCGAGCGAGATCCGCTACGCCAACAAGGAGCAGTTGCTGGACGCGCTGCAAACGTACCTGAAGCGCTGATTTCCACAAGATGAAAGGAAGCGAAGGCCATGCCTCTGGATAAGGACCTTGCCTCGATCCAGGAAGTGCGGGATCTGGTCAAAAAGGCCAAGGCGGCGCAGGCGATCCTTGCCGAAATGAACCAGCAGCAGGTGGACCGCATCGTGACCGCGATGGCGGACGCCGCCGCGCAGAACGCCCGAAAACTGGCGCAGATGGCTGTCAGCGACACGGGCTTTGGCAAAGAAAACGATAAGGTCGTCAAGAATCTGTTTGCGGCCCGCCGGGTCTACCAGTCCATCAAGGATGAGAAAACCGTGGGCATCATCCGGGAGGACGCGGAGAAGAAGATGCTGGAGGTGGCCATTCCCATGGGTGTGGTGGCGGGGCTTGTCCCCAGCACGAACCCAACGTCGACCACCATTTTCAAGGCGCTGATCTCGATTAAGGCGGGCAACGCGCTGATCGTGTCGCCCCATCCTTCCGCGCTCAGATGCATCGGCGAAACGGTGCGCATTCTGAACGCCGCCGCCGTGGAAGCGGGCGCGCCCGACGGCCTTGTCACCATGATGACCCTGCCCACGCTGGGCGGCACGGCGGAATTGATGAAGCTGTCCAACATGATCATCGCCACGGGCGGAAGCGCCATGGTGAAGGCGGCCTACTCCTCGGGTACGCCCGCGCTGGGCGTCGGCCCCGGGAACGTGCCCGCGTTCATCGAGCGCACTGCCGACATTCCCGCCGCGGTACGCCGGATCATCGCGTCCAAGACCTTCGACAACGGCACGATCTGCGCGTCCGAGCAGAGCGTGGTGACGGAGGACTGCATCCGCGACGAGGTGGTCGCGCAGTTCAAGCGGCAGGGCGGCTACTTTGTTTCGGGCGAGGAGCAGCGCAAGCTGGAGGCCATCATCCGCCGCCCCGGCCCGG
>JAGVUD010000264.1 GCA_019136435.1 Armatimonadota bacterium
ATTCTGGCGCGTATCGCCGTCGAAGATATCTCAACCAGCGGCGTACGCATAAAATGGATGTGCTCGCGGAAGGCTGCCGGGAGGTCATCGAGAGCCTGCCGGCTATGGTTTCCCGGTCTGGCGCAGGCCACGAACTCGGCCAGCCCCGGAAGCTGGGCCGCGCGGTCCCAGGTGAGAATCTCCAGTATGGCATCCATTCCTGTAATGAAATACGGCTTCTGGCCCGGGCGCTCGGCGCACAGCAGCCGGATGGTGTCCACGGCGTACGACGGCCCCGGGCGGTCAATCTCGACGCGCGATGCCTGAAACGCCGGGTTGCCCTCGATGGCGGCGCAGGTCATTTTCCAGCGCACCGCCGCATCGGACACACTGTAGCCCTTCTTGTGCGCCGGGATGCCGGCCGGGACGAAGAGAATGGTCTCGAGCGCGAACTCTTCACGCGCGAGTTCGGCGATCAGCAGATGGCCCTGATGAATCGGGTCGAACGTGCCGCCCATAATGCCGAACGCGGACACGTTTCCGGTCAGCTCCGCACCTGGCCATCGCCGTAAACGACATACTTGACGGTGGTCAACTCTTCCAGGCCCATCGGCCCCCTCGCATGCAGCTTCTGCGTGCTGATGCCGATCTCAGCGCCCATGCCGTACTGGAACCCGTCCGTAAACCGCGTTGACGCATTAACATAGACTGCCGCCGCATCTATTTCGTTCTCAAAGCGACGGGCGGCGGCGTAGTCTTTCGTGACGATCGCCTCGGAGTGCCGGCTGCCATATTTGCTGATGTGGGCTATCGCCTCATCGAGAGAAGCGACCACCTTCACGGCAAGAATGAGGGCCAGATACTCGGTGCCCCAGTCGTCCTCCGTCGCTTCGGCTGCCCACGGAACCAGCCGCTGGACATGCTCGTCTCCTCGAAGCTCCACACCCGCTGCTTTGTAGCGCTCGGCCATGCGAGGCAGAAACTCGTCCGCGACATCGCTGTGCACGAGAAGAGTCTCCATGGCGTTGCAGACCCCGCACCGCTGGACTTTGGCGTTGAACGCGATCTCCTCGGCCATCTCCAGATCGGCGCTCGAATCAACATACGTGTGGCAGTTGCCGATTCCTGTCTCGACGACAGGCACTTTCGCGTTCTGAACGACGGTCTGGATGAGGCCCGCTCCGCCTCTGGGGATGAGGCAGTCAATCAGCCCCGCCGCCTCCATCATCGCCGTCGCCGCCGCGCGGTCGGTGGTTGGCACAAGCTGTATGCAGTTCGCGGGCAGCCCGGAACGCTCGGCAGCGGCGGAGATTACCTGAGCGAGAACGATGTTAGAATGGATGGCCTCCTTGCCGCCGCGCAGTATGACCGCGTTTCCGGCTTTGAGGCAGAGCCCCGCAGCATCGACGGTGACGTTCGGGCGAGACTCGAAGATGATGCCGATGACGCCCAGGGGCACCGACACCTTTTTGATGTCGAGCCCGTTCGGAAGGCGCCAGCCCCGGTTCACGCGGCCGACCGGGTCGGGCAACGCCGCAAGCTGGTTCAGCCCTTCGGCCATGTCGGCGATGCGCTTGCCGGTGAGCGTGAGGCGGTCAATGAGAGCATCGGAGAGCCCGGCGGCCCGTCCGGCTTTCAGGTCCACAGCGTTCTGCTCGAGAATCCGCCTCTCGGACACAACCAGCGCATCCGCCATCGCAACCAGCGCGGCGTCCTTGTCCCTGGTGTCGCAGGTCGCCAGCCGCGCCGCGGCTTTGCCGGCATCCCGCGCCATCGCGTGTATGGATTCGACCACATCTACCGCCATTGCTATACTCCCGCCACCAGGTTGTCCCGGTGGATCACTTCGTCAAACTCCTTGTACCCGAGGATGTCCTTGATCTCGGACGTCTTTCGGCCCATGATTTTCCGCACATCCCCGGACCCGTAGTTCACAAATCCGCGCGCCACCTGCCGCCCCGTGTCGTCGTTTACGTCCACCAGATCGCCTGTGCCGAACTCTCCTTCCACCCCCACGATACCCACAGGCAGCAGCGATCTGTTGTGCGTCAGCAGAACATCCGCGGCAGGCCTGTTCACAACGATGGTCCCCCGCGGCGGAACCGCGAAAGCGATCCAGCGCTTGCGGCTTCTGAGATGGCTTCCATCCGGCACGAACCGCGTCCCCACTTTGCCCCCCGCGAGAATCTCGCCGATAACGCCCGGACGCCTTCCCGGAGCGATTACGACGTCAATGCCCGCGGCCATCGCCACCCTGGCGGCGGCAATTTTGCTTGCCATGCCGCCCGTGCCCCCACGCTCGGAGCACCCTCCGGCGGCAATCGCCTCGATCTCGGGCGTGATGCAGGTTACCTCCGGGATCACCTCCGGCGCCCGGCCCGCCCGCGGCTTCTCGCGGCACAGCCCCTCGACATCAGTCAAAAGCACGACAAGATGGGCGTCAACTATGGTTCCGACGAGCGCCGCAAGCGTGTCGTTGTCGCCGAAGCGGATTTCGTCAACGGACACGGTGTCGTTCTCATTTATAATCGGTACGGCGCCAAAGCGCAAAAGCGTCTGAAGGGTGTTGCGGGCATTCAGATAGCGGACGCGGTCGGTGAAATCCTCGCGGGTCAGGAGCACCTGGGCGGCGGCGGCGCCGAGCGCGTCGAGGGAATCGGTGTAGAGCTGCTGAAGCAGCCCCTGCCCCACGGCCGCCGCGGCCTGCTTCTCAGGAATAAGCTGCGGACGGCGGCGCATCTTCAGACGGGCCGCCCCTGCCCCGATAGCTCCGGAACTGACGAGAACGGCCTGCCATCCCTGTTTGCGCGCATCCACGATCTGCCCGCAGAGACCGGCTACATACTCCGCGTCGAGCCTGCGCTCGTTATCGGTGAGGACGGCCGTACCTACCTTGATCACCAGCCTCTTCACGCGCTAGTCTTCTCCTCCCGTCTTCTCCGCCCACGCTTCATCGGGTTTCTCCTCGTCGAACCAGTCGAACTCGAACTCGCCCACGCGCACCGTGTCGTTGTCCTTTATCCCCCTCCGCCGCAGTTCTTTCAGAATGCCCATTCGGCCCATCCTCGCGTGCAGGCGGCGCAGCGACTCCTCGTTTTCCAGATCGGTCATCGCGACGAGGCGTTCGGGCTGGCGGCCCTGGACGACGAACTCGCCGGACGAGCCGCGCTTGATCGTCCAGGGAGCCTCCGGCCCCTCGATCCGCACGACCCCCTCCGGAGCGGCCACAGGTTCGCGGGGGGTATCGCGCAGCAGTTTGGCGGCGTCCCAGACGAGTTGCTGCACCCCCTCGCCTGTCGCGGTGCTGACAAGCCTGATGACGCAGCCCCGTTCGCCAATCTCGGGATAGCGCAGAGGGAGTTCCTCGAGCGCCTGCTGCGCCCGCTCCCGGGCTTCGGGGATGTCTGTCTTGTTCAGCGCGATGATCTCGGGCAGGCCCGCAACGGCCGGGCTGTAGCTCGACAGCTCGCGGCGGATGATGCCGTACTCGTCGGCCGGATCCATCCCGGTCGCGGGTGAGCAGTCGACAAGGTGGATAAGCGCCCGCGTGCGTTCGATGTGCCGCAGGAAACGGTGCCCCAGCCCCGCGCCTTCGTGAGCGCCCTCGATGAGCCCCGGCACGTCGGCCATCACAAACGACTCATCGGGGCCCACGCGCACCACCCCCAGGTTCGGTACGAGGGTCGTGAACGGGTAGTCGGCAATCTTCGGGCGCGCGTTGGAGACGGACGCGATGAGCGTGGACTTGCCTGCGCTCGGGAAACCGATAACGCCGACATCGGCCAGAAGCTTGAGATCGAGCCGCAGCGACGCCGACTCGCCGGGCTCTCCAAGCTCGGCGTGTCTGGGGGCCTGGTTCGTGGAAGAAGCGAACGACGCGTTGCCCCGCCCGCCTCTTCCGCCTTTCGCCACGACGACGGTCTGCCCGTGATAGGTCAGGTCGGCGATGGGGCGCCCGGTTTCGAGGTTGAAGACAGATGTCCCGACCGGCACACGGATGACGAGCGGCTCAACGTGCTGCCCGCTGCGGTTGTTGGACGCGCCCCGGCCTCCGTCGCGCCCCACATAGCGCGAGGCGTAGCGGAACTCGACAAGCGTGCTGAGGGCGCGGTCGGCCTCCAGAACGATGCTCGCTCCGTGCCCACCGTCACCGCCGTTCGGCCCCCCGCGCGGCACAAACTTTTCACGACGAAAGGCCACGACCCCATCTCCGCCCTTTCCGGCGGCGACATGAATCGTGACCTCATCAACAAAATCCATTTTCAGCCGTCACTCCAGATCCGCCAGCGTTCGAACGAACGCCGATTCCGGTGAGCGACCGAATCGGGCAGCCTATGCGTTTTCGGGAAGCACGCTCACCAGTCTGCGGCTCTTTTCGCTTCCTTCGAACTTGACGTAGCCGTCAATGAGCGCGAAAAGCGTGTGGTCGCGACCGATGCCCACGTTGCGGCCCGGATGATGCGCGGTCCCCCGCTGACGCTTGATGATGCTGCCCGCCCGGACATACTCGCCGGCGAACTTCTTGACTCCCAGCATCTTGGGTTTGCTGTCGCGCCCGTTTCTGGATGAGCCTAAGCCTTTTTTGTGTGCCATTGCCTGATCCCCGCAGTGTTCGCCCCGCGCTCCGGGCTCTCAGCCCGGCAGCGTCGAGCAACTACTCTATGCTCTCAACCGACAGCACCGTAACAGCCTGACGGTGCCCGTAGTGCCGGTACTGATTCTTCTTGGCCTTGAAAGTGAAGCCGTTGACCTTTGGCCCCTTGCCCTGCTTGAGCACCTTGCAGACCACCCGCGCGCCCTCAACAATCGGAGTTCCGATCTTGACGGAATCTTCGCCGCCAACAAGCAGCACGCGATCGAGCACGATTTCCGCGCCCGCATCCGCGTTCAGATGGTTCACTGTCAGGTGTGCGCCCGGCTCCACCTGATACTGCCGCCCGCCACATTCCACTACCGCATACATTGACTTGATAATCTTCCTGTTAGAGTCGCGCGAAGCCAACCATACTCACGAAGGAGCGGGCAAGTCGAAACTCGCCCGCTCCGAACACAGAGACTATCACGACCTGCGCGTTTTGTCAAGGCGTGAAGGGTTCATCACGTCTCCAACCGCCCACGAGCGGCGGATATCGGTGAGCCTTGCCTTGACGGTCTGGCCGATGTACCGCCCGCCATTGCTCAGTTCCAGAAGGTAGCCGTCCAGCCAGGCCGTGGACCGCGGCAACGTGGAATACGGGTTTCTGACGACCTCGCACTCCACGACCGCGTCCCGCCTGAACGGGAGCAGCGCCGCTTCTATCTCCTTCGACTCGCCAGCTGTGATCTCGAACTTCTCGGTGTGCATGTCTTCCCTGGCGCGCACGTAAACACGCCTGTTGATCCGCTTCTCGATCTCGTCTATGGTCTCTCCCCTCGGACCGATCAGATGAAAAGCGACGACAGGATTCACCTGCACCAGGAACCCGGACGCCTCGGACTCGCTTGCGGCCCTCCGCAGAGCGCGCTCGGCCTCGATGCTGATGGACAAGGCCGAAGCCACCCTTCCCCGCCCCTGGCAGTAGGGGCAGACCTCCCCCAGGGTTTCCGAAATCGTCTCACCGGTGCGCTTTCTTGTCATTTCGACGATTCCCAGCGCGCTGATGTGAGAGATCTTGGTGCGCGTCCGATCACGCCGGAGCACCTTTTCCAGGGAGTTGAGCACCTGGGTCCGGTCCTTCGCGCTGGTCATGTCAATGAAGTCAATCACGATGATGCCGCCGATGTCGCGCAGCCTGAGCTGCCTGCCGATCTCGTTCGCGGCGTCGAGGTTGGTTCTGAGGATCGTCTCGGAGAGACTCGTCGAACCGATGAACTTCCCCGTGTTCACGTCAATCGTCGTGAGAGCCTCGGTCTCGTCGATGGTCAGGTTACCGCCCGACCTCAGCCAGACCTTGCGCCTCAGCAGCCTGTCAATCTCGGTCTCGATGCCGTAGTAATCGAAAAGCGGCTCCGGCCTGGTGTAGCGCTGCAAGCGCGACTTCAGTTTCGGAGACATCAGTTCGACCAACTCGATCGCCTTGTCGTAATCGCGCTTGGCGTCAATCACCATGCGGCTGACGTCGCTGCCCAGCACGTCGCGAATCGTCTTGTAGAGCAGACTGAGATCCTGGTGAACGATTCCCGGAGCCTTCGTCTTCTGAGCCCCCTGCCTGATCTGATCCCAAAGCTTGATCAGCATTTCGAGATCGTTCCGGAGTTCCTGCTCGCTCTTGCCCTCGGCCTCCGTCCGGACAATGACTCCGCACCCCTGGGGCCGGGAGGAATTGATGATTCTCTTGAGCCGGTCCCTTTCGCGGGCATCGTCTATTCTGCGCGAAACGCCGAGGTTGTCAGCGTCGGGCATCAGTACGCAGTAACGGCCAGGCAGGGATATTCGCGTCGAGACTCGGGCGCCCTTGGTGCCCCTGGGGCCCTTGACGACCTGCACGAGCAGTTCCTGGTTCATCCGGAGGACGTCCCGGATTCCGAGAGACCGCCCGCTGGGGCGTCTCCCCTCGAAATCATCGTCCGCCTCGGGAATCACGTCAGCGACGTAAAGGAAGGCGTTGCGCTCAAGACCGAGATCCACGAACGCCGCATCCATTCCCGGAAGGACATTGCAGACCTTGCACTTGAAAATGCTGCCGACGACGCGCTCTTCGCGCTCAATATGCAGCTCAACGAGCTTGCCATTGTCGAGCAGGGCGACGCGCGTTTCGCGAGTATCGCAGTTGACAATTATCTCTTTCGCCATACTTATTCACCTCCTCTCGCCCGGGATTTCGCGTCAGACGCTCGGGATGCGTCACGGGCGTTCGCGGCTGGGCTCTCGCTGAGCCTGCCGCCGCCTCCGCTCTGTGCAGAATCCGCCGTCACGGCGCGCCGCTCCAAGGATACAACCTTCAGCGGCCCCACCCTCTTCTCGAGCGCGCAAACCACATCCAGAGGTTTGGCGCTCAGTTCATCTTTCTGCAGCAAAACCATTTCGATTACGGCCTCCCTGCCGCATTCTTCCTCAACACTCAGGCCAAGCAGCCTGTCGCGGACATCGCGCACCTTGCCGCCGGAACGCTCGACGCGCAGTTCGGCGGCCCCCAACAGACCAGCCAGGGCGGACTGCCAGTCCACAGCGCCCGGCGGCGTCTCTTCCGGCGCGGCAACGCGCACAGACCAGACACTTGTGATCTCAGCGCCGAACGTGCCGCGCGCAAGCGGGGCCAGCCAGGCCTTGTTGACGCGGACGCCACCGGGCAGCGCTGAGTTCAGCCTCCCGGCCAGAGCCCGCGGGTCCGTGTAAGCGGCGAGGTCCATTGCCGCCAGTTCCCCAAGACCGGCGGCGCCAACTGGCAGCGGAGACGCGAACATCATGCGCGGATGGGGATTGAACCCCTTCGAATAAGCGATCGGCAGCCCCGCCCTTCTCACCGCTCGCTGAAAAGTCCGCAGCAGGTCGAGATGGCCGAGATACCGGGCCGGGCCTGTCTTACTATATGATAGCACGATGCGCAGGACCGCTTCAGTCGTGGTAGCAGCTCCCATACCTCGCGTGCTCCGGCATCAGCCCGTCGATGATTCCGCAAGCGTGACACCTGCTCTCCCGGCAATCCGGCGTAAGCTCCTCTATCAGCGTCCTTTCGTCCTCCTGCTTCAGATACGTCTTCGTCACTCCAGAATCAATATGATCCCACGGCAGTACTTCGCCGTAGGCGCGCCGCCTGCCGGCAAACTCCGCCGGATCAACGCCAGTCTTCTCGAATGCCGACCGCCAGACGTCCCATCGCTGGCACTCCTGCCACGAATCGAACCGCGCTCCGGCCTTCCACGCTTCGTGGATCACGGGCGCCAGACGCCTGTCGCCCCGCGCAAGCGCCGCCTCGAGCTGCGACTCCGCCGGATCGTCCCACGACAGCCGGACTCCCGGCATGCGGGTGGCCTCGCGCAGCAGACGCAGCTTGCGCTCGAGCTCGGACGGAGACGCCTGCGCCCTCCATTGAAACGGCGTGTGCGCCTTGGGCACGAAGGAGGATGCGCCGATCGAGACGTCGAGCCTCACCCTGCCGCCGGCCCGTGCCCGGCGCTGGACCTCGCGCACAAGCCGCGCAATCCCCACAATATCATCATCGGTTTCCGTGGGCAGTCCAATCATAAAATAGAACTTAATTCGCTTCCAGCCCTGCCGCCACGCGGACTCGGCGGCGTCGAAGACGTCCGCGTCGGTGATGTTCTTATTGATAGCCCGGCGGAGGCGCTCGGTGCCTGCTTCCGGAGCGAATGTCAGGCCGGTCTTGCGCACGGTCTGAATCTGAGCCGCCAGATTCACCGAAAAAGTGTCCACTCGAAGCGAAGGCAGCGATACGCCCACCCCGTCCGGGCCGTGGGTCTCGACCAGATCGCGCACAACGCAGTCCACCCCGGAGTAGTCGGCCGTCGAAAGCGAGACGAGCGAGATGTCGTCGTAGCCGGTGACCGGCAGCAAGCCGCTGGCGATCTCTCCGACTCGCCCGGGCGAGCGCTCGCGCACCGGACGCGTGATGATGCCCGCCTGGCAGAAGCGGCACCCCTGCGTACACCCCCTCATAACCTCGACCGATATCCTGTCGTGCACAGCTTCCATGTTCGGAATAACCGGGCGCCGCGGATAGTCGACATTCTCGAAATCGCGCACGACACGCTTGCTGACCGGAAACGACGCTCCGGGCGCCGCCTCCCAGCCGCTCAGACGGCCGTCCGCGCCGTAGTTCCACGTCAGCATCGCCGGAACGTAAACGCCCGGGATGGAAGCAAGAAGCCTGACCCTCTCTTCCCTCGGCTGCACGGAGCTGGCAACCAGCGAATCGGCGATTTCGCCGATGACATCCTCGCCCTCCCCGATGGCAAAAGCGTCAACGAACGGCGCAACGGGCTCGGGGCTGAACGCGCAGTGCCCGCCCGCAACCACAATGGGGTCCCCGCCCGTCCTGTCCTTGCTCCAGACGGGAATCCCCGCGAGATCGAGGCAGGTGAGGGCATTGGTGTAGGTCTTCTCGCTTCCGAACGAGAAGCCGATGAGGTCCATCTCGCCAAGCGGGGTGTACGTCTCGAGGGTGTAGAGGGAAAGACCGGCCCCGCGCAGCTCGCGTTCCATGTCCGGCCACGGGGCAAACGCGCGCTCGCAGTATGTGTCGTCGCGGGCGTTCAGGAAGTGATACAGAATCTGGAACCCGAGGCTCGACATCCCGACCTCGTAGACGTCGGGAAAGACCATGGCAGCCCGAAGCTTAACGCCGGCAAGATCCTTTGTTACGGCGTTATACTCGCCGCCGGCGTAGCGCGCGGGCTTCTCCACGCGCGAGAGTATGTCATCAAGCTGAGTTGTCGTGTACATGCATCAGGTCTGTGCGACCGGCATCTGTTCGGCCCACAGGCGGCGGAACTCCGGACGGGCTGGCTCGCGCCCCCTGCGAGCACTGGAGCCAGGCGGCTATTCGCCCTCGACTTCCCCAACCTTGATGTCAATATCGGCGCGCTCTTCGATCCGCTCGATGCCGCCGTCCCGGATCCAGAGAACCCGGTCCGACACGTCGAGCATCTTCAGGTCGTGCGTCGCGGAGATGACCGTGACGCCCTGCTCCTTGTTCAGCCGCTTCAGCAGAAGGATGATCTCCTTGCCCGTCTTGAGGTCCAGGTTACCGGTCGGCTCGTCGGCGAGCACGATGGCTGGCGCGTTCGCCAGTGCGCGGGCGATCGCCACGCGCTGCTGCTGCCCTCCGGACAACTCGTTGGGCTTGTGATGGAGCCGGTCGCCGAGCCCCACAATATTCAGGAGCTCGATCCCGCGCTCAATGCCGTCATCCGTGGGAACGCCCGCAAACACGGTGGGCAGGGTAACGTTCTCGAGCGCGGTCATGACAGGGATCAGGTTGAACGACTGAAAAATATAGCCAATCGTGCGGCAGCGCAGGTATGCAAGCTCCTGCGCATCGAGCTGCGCCATGTCAACATCGTTGATGAACACCGAGCCCTCTGTCGGTTTGTCCAACCCGCC
>JAGVUD010000019.1 GCA_019136435.1 Armatimonadota bacterium
CCTGCCTCTTCCGCCCGAGCTTGCCGCGGCGTCGGCGGCGCGCACGCTGGACGGCGGACAGGCCCTCAGAATCACGCGCAAGACAGACGCCGTCACCATCGAGAAGCCGCGCAGGCTCGACCCGCACGCGACGGTGATCGAACTCCGGATGCCACGCGACGCCGACCGGTGATGCGCGGAAACTGAGCCCTCCCCGCGCGCGCGCCTTACTGACCACCAAACGGGTCGCAGCCGCATTCATCTTTGTCACGCTGCCATTTGTATTCGTCTTCGTGGCCGCCGGGGTTGGGCAGTTTCGTGTCCTTCGCATCAGGCCGCCTGTACGTGAGGGTGCCGTCTTCCTTGAGAAGAGCCCGGAAATCGTTGGGGCCGAGGATGTAGCCGACGTAGTTGCCGCTGTAGCCGGGAATCTTCCTGACGAACGTGAACTCATCAAGGACGTCAGGGTATTTGGTGTCTTTGGGAAGGTACGGCTTGAGCGCCTGCGCAGGGTTCTCCGGCAGCCGAACATTCACCTTGTAGGAGCCTTCGAGGCCAGGAATCGGTGTTACGCTGGTCTCCACATCCGGTGAAATCACGACCGTGTCGTTCCCAACGAACTCGTGCCCGATGGATGCACCCAGGGCGTCGCTGACTTCCCAGACCCGGGACATAGCGTCGTTGGGCAGATAGATGTCGTTGACCTTGTCCAACATATCCCACCAGACGAAGTACACAGTCCGGTCGGGCCGCTGCGTCAGGAACGCCGCGCCCTTTCCGCCCGGGCAGAAGGCGGTCAGGAACTTGTCCCGGACGGGCGCCGTTCCCGTGTGCAGCCGGAATTTGTGCGACTCGCGCTCGTCATCCCCCGCGCTGGTGAGGGTCAGCTCTGCATAGTCGGTCCCCTCCAACAGCGTCGTTTTCATTGCCAGTTCCGAAGCCGGGTACGTGGTCTTCTCCTCAAACGGCGGGGTGCGCTCGCGAGCTCCGGGCTCCAACTGCCGTATCTTCCGGGTCAGGGGATCAAACTCATAGCGGGGCTGCGGAGGTGCGCGGTATACAGTGCCAAGAATAACAGTCTTCCCCGTCGGGGACCAGGCCGGAACCATACCCCTGATTCCCTCGATCGCGGACGGCAGCGCGATCGGATCAGACCCGTCTCCCAGCACCTGCAATGCGCCCGTTGTCTTCCCGCCGCTCTCGTTCTCGTCCGGCCACCGCCACACCACGGGCGGAGTTGCCTGCTCCGGCGAGATCAGATACATCGCTTCGTATCGCTTGCGCTTGCAGAGCAGCCGGGGTTTTGATGTCCACACTGGCGACGGAATGTAGATGAGGCCAATGACAGTTTCGGAGTCGGCAGTTTCCGTGGTCTGGGTCACCCCCGGCGGCGGGGGGAGCACGGTCTCCAGCAGCAGACCCTCCCTGTAGATGCCCCAGTCAAGGACACAACGGTTCTGAGCCACGTCCCGAAACACCACGCGTGACTCACGCCGCACGGTATCGTAGGCGACCACTTCCGTCACGACTTCGTCTTCGTGGGGTCTCACCCAGTGCTTCACCGCCCGGATGCAGGCAAGCAGCTTTCCGCTCCGTGAAAACTTGAAGTCGTGCGTGTCCGTACAGACTGCTTCGAGGTGCGGCAACAGCATATGCCGGGAGGTCATAACGTGCTGCGGATAGCCGTGCTCCAGAAGCTTCTCCTTCGTCACCACCGGGACGTTCGACGCCGGGTGCGCCGCCCCGGCGGCACCTCCCAGAAGCGCGAGCGCCGACAGACTCCAAACGGCGGCCAGCGCGCCGAGCCAGGTCTTCAAACACGATGACCTACCTGCCATTCGCAACGTACGCATAGCTCCTCCTCTGGAGAAGAACCCCGCCGCCTTCCCGCTGATCCCAGGCGGCTGCCAGGGGCCGCAGTGGAGTTCCCGCTTGCCTGACGGGTTGTCCGGCCAGCGGCCAACGGCACTGCTACCTTTCTGACAGGCCGTTGCTCAGACTCTGTTCCCCCGATGCAGCGTTCGCCCGACCGCC
>JAGVUD010000206.1:0-2005 GCA_019136435.1 Armatimonadota bacterium
TGGACGTGTACACATCATCCTTTACAAGGCGCTGTGAGAGCAGAATGGCGTCTTCGTAGTTGTAGCCGTGCCACGGCACGAAGGCCACCAGCACGTTCTTGCCGAGCCCCAGTTCGCCGTGGTCGGTGCAGGGACCGTCCGCCAGGACATCTCCCTCGCGCACCCTCTGCCCGCCCACAACCACCGGCTTCTGCGTGATGCAGGTCGCCTGGTTGGAGCGCAGCAGGTTGAGCGGGAAGTACTCGTCCACCGTGCCGTCCAGGCGCTCGACGGAGATTCGGTCCGCCGTCGAACTCCTCACCACGCCGTCGGCCCTGGCGAGTATCATCGCGCCCGAGTCGCGCGCCACCCGCTCCTCGATGCCCGTCTTGACGCAGGGCGACTGACTCCGGAGCAGTGGCACCGCCTGGCGCTGCATGTTGGAGCCCATCAGCGCGCGGTTGGCGTCGTCGTTCTCCAGGAACGGGATCAGGGCCGTGGCCACCGACACCATCTGCTGCGCCGCCGAGTCCATATAGTCCACAGTCTCGGGCTTCACCGTGGGGTACTGGCTGCCCTCGCGCACAACCAGTTCCTTCGAGAGAATACGGCCATTCTCGTCGAGGGGCGTGTTGGCGGGCGCGATGCGCGGAATGTGCGGCTCGTCGTTCAGATGCGTGACCTGCATGCGCTCCTCTTCTTCCGCCGACAGCCACGCGAGTTCGTCCGAAACGACGCCATCTCGCACCAGGCGGTACGGCGTCCGGAGGAACCCGTACGGGTCTATCTGAGCATGGCAGGCCATGGAGCCGATGAGACCGATGTTCGGGCCTTCCGGCGTCTCGATCGGGCAGATGCGGCCGAAGTGCGAATGGTGGACGTCGCGCACCTCCAGCTTCGCGCTCTGGCGCGAGAGCCCTCCCGGCCCGAGAGCCGACAGGCGGCGCTTGTGAGCAAGCTCGGCAAGCGGGTTCGTCTGGTCCATGAACTGGCTGAGCTGGCTGGAGCCGAAGAAGCTCTTTATGCTGGCGGAGATCGGCTTCACCGAGAGCACGACCTGAGGCAGGACGCTCTCCGTGTCCATCGACGTCATCCGCTCCTTGGCGACCTTCTCCATACGGAGGAAGCCCAGCCGGAGCTGGCTCTGGAGAAGCTCTCCTACCGAGCGAACGCGCTTGTTCTCCAGATGGTCGATGTCGTCGGTGGAAGCGAGGCTCTCGTCCGAGGTCTCGCTGAGTCTTATAATGTAAGAGATGATCGCCAGCAGGTCTGCCGTCGTGATGGTGCGGATGCTCTCGTCGAGCTGCAGGCCGAGCTTGCGGTTGACCTTGTACCGCCCCACCCGTCCCAGATCGTAGCGGCGGGTGTCGAAGAAGATGGAGTTCAGCAGGTTCTTGGCGCTGTCCGGCGTCGCCGGGTCGCCCGGCCTCACCTTGTGATAGATGTCAATCAGCGCCTCGTCGCGGTTCTCGGTGGGGTCCGCGTCGAGTGTGTGCTCGATGTACCTGTTAACCTGATAGACCTCGAGCTCTTTCAGCCCGAGCGCCTCGATCTTCTTCGCTGCCTCATCGCCGATCTTCTGGCAGGCTTTGACGATGATCTTACCGCCCTTGGCCTCGGGAATGTCGTTGACCGGGCGCTTGTTCCTGAGCGTGGCGCGAGTGATTTCGTGCAGCGTCTCGCGCTCGGAGAAGATCTCGAGGATATCTTTTGTCGTATCGCACGGCACGGCCTGGCGGCGTATCTTCACCATCTCCGCGGCGCCGGCCTTCTTGGCCCGGGACGCCTCGCGCGGACGCACCTGCCTGCCCTTCTCAATCAGGACTTCGCCGGTATTCAGGTCCACGAGGTCGTCAATCAGTTCGTAGCCGACGGCCTCCAGCAGCGGGACTTCGGCCTCGACCATCGGACAGGCCTTCTCGAAGTGGTTGAGGGCCCGAAGCAGGGTGGTGAGCGGGAACTTCCGGGTCTGGCCGATGCGAACGGTTATTACGTTGTTCGAGTCGGTGTCCACCTCGACCCAGGC
>JAGVUD010000206.1:2018-2548 GCA_019136435.1 Armatimonadota bacterium
CGGGATGATGGTGGCGTAGTAGAGCACCCGGCCAGAGAGGTCCATCGTGTCTTTGAAGTACACGCCCGGGGAGCGGGCGAGCTGAGACACGACAACGCGCTCCGCCCCATTGATGACGAACGTCCCGCGCTCGGTCATCAGAGGCAGATCGCCCAGATAGACTTCGGACTCGATGACCTCCTGGTCCTTCACCGAAAGGCGCACGGTCGCCTTTATCGGCGCCTCGAAGGTCATGTCACGGTTCCGGCACTCTTCGACCGAGTACTTCGGGTCTCCGAGCGTATAGTCAACCAATTCCAGGGCCAGATTGCCCGTGAAATCGTGAATCGGGGAGAAGCTCCTGAAGAGTTCGATCAGTCCTTCTTTCAGGAACCACTGGTAAGAATCAAGTTGGATCTCTACCAGGTTTGGCAGGTCAATCACAGGGTCAGCGCGCTTCAGCCTGTGCTGAACTTGCATAATGGTCGGGTCCTCCTGGTGCGTACACGCGAAAGAATATTATAGCACCACCCTGCTGCCGATTCAACGGA
>JAGVUD010000534.1 GCA_019136435.1 Armatimonadota bacterium
CAAGATCAAGGCGATGGTCGACGACAAAGGCGCACGCGTCACAAAAGCGGGTCCCGCGGCGCCGGTTGAGATTATCGGCCTCGCGGACGTTCCGAATGCGGGCGACCAGATGAGCGTAGTCGCCGACGAACGCACGGCGCGGCACGCCGCGGCGGCCAAGCAGGATAAGGAGCGCGAAGACCGCCTTGCCGCGAGCGCGAAGGTGAGCCTCGAGGATCTTTACCGCAAGCTCAAGGAAGGCGAGGCGAAGGAGCTGTGCGTCGTGCTCCGTTGCGACGTGGACGGTTCGGCGGAGGCGATTACCCAGTCCCTGGCCGATCTCGCTACCGACGAGGTCGCTGTCCGGATTATCCAGAGTTCTGTGGGGGCGGTTGGTGAGGACCATATTCTGCTGGCTTCGGCGTCCGGGGCGATCGTGATTGCGTTCAACTCGAGGGTTGAGAAGGAAGCGGAGGTCGCGGCGGAGCGCGAGCGCGTCGAGGTTCGGAAGTACAACATCATCTACGAGCTTCTGGATGATGTCCGCAAGGCGATGGCCGGCCTGCTCGAACCCGAAGAGCGCGAGGAGATACAGGGACACGCTCAGGTACGCGCGCTCTTCAAGACCCCGAAGGGCGTGATCGCCGGCTCCTATGTGCAGGATGGCAAGATCGTTCGCGGGTCGCTTGCCAGGCTTATGCGCGAGGGCAAGGAGATCTTCTCAGGGCGCATCGAGTCGCTGCGGCATTTCAAGGACGATGTCCGCGAGATGGCGGCCGGGTTCGAGTGCGGAATCCAGCTCGAGGGGTACAACGATATTAAGGAAGAGGACATCATCGAGTCCTACGTGATCGAGCAGGTGGCGAGAACGCTCTAGTCGGGGCGTCTCGCGGCGCAGAGGCGCGGGGCCGGACCGGCGGGTTCAATGGTTGTTGTTGGCTTGCTGACTGTGGAACTGGAACTCGGTGAAGGCAGCAGCCTGAAGGACAAGCGCCGGGTCATCCGCAGCATGCTCGACAAGATTCGCCGCAGGTTCTCCGTTTCCGCCGCGGAGGTGGGGCATATGGACAGCTTGCGCCGCGCGACTCTGGCGTTCGCGGTGGTATCCAACGACCGGGCGCTGTGCAACGGCGTACTGGACAGGGTGCTGAGGGCGGTCGAATCCGAACCGAGGGTGTCTGTTACAGATTCCGATCTGGAGTTGCTGTGAAGGAGTCTACGCTTTGAGTCTCAGACAGGAACGCATCAACAAGGCTCTGGTGCAGCAGATCAGCGAGATTATCCGGAGAATGAAGGATCCGCGCCTGGGCTTTGTGACGGTTACACAGGCCCGGATTACGCCGGACCTTCACCTCGCCCGCGTCGGTGTCAGCGTCTTTGCGGAGGCCGACGAACGGCTGGCCACGATTCGGATTCTCGACAAGGCCGCCGGGTGGATCCGCTGTGAGCTTGGCAAGGGCGCCCGCCTGAAGTCCGTGCCCGTCATCGAGTTCTTTCTCGATGAGAGCGCAATCGACATTTTGAGAGTGAACGAGTTATTGAAGAGTATCGAAAATGACCAGGCCCAGCAATGATAGCCTGAATGCGGCCTGGGATCTGATTGACCACTCGCAGCTGATCCTTGTCGTAATGCACACGAACCCCGACGGCGATGCCCTTGGCAGCGGCATAGCGCTGACGCTCGGGCTGCGTCAGCAGGGCAAGGAGGCGCATCTTGTCTGCCCGCAGCCGACCCCGCTTATCTACGAATTTCTTAACCCGGGCGACATCGTCGAGCCCGAAGCTCCGGCGGGCGTGCCGGACCTTGCGGTGGTTGTGGACTGCGACCGGGCCGACCGCGTCGGCGCGCTGCAGGGCCTGGTGAACCAGGCGCGCAGAGTGCTGGTTGTGGATCACCATCCGCCGACGTCGGACTTCGGCGACGTGCGCCTTTCGCACGACGGTTATGCTGCGACGGCCGAAGTCGTCCACTACCTGCTTGCGCACCGGTCCGTTCCGGTGACGGGCCGCATGGCGGAGGCGCTCATGACGGGGCTCATCACCGATACGGGGGGCTTCCGTTTCAGCAACACGCGCCCGGAGACGCTCGAGATGGCGGCCTCGCTGGCTCGGGCGGGGGCATCGGTTGCCGATATCAGCAGGCGGGTATACGACAGCCGGACGCTGGCTGGTCTCAAGCTTCTTGCGCGCGCTCTGGCATCGCTGCAGAGCAGCCCCGCGGGAACCGTTGCCTGGGCCAGGCTGTCGGCCGATGATTTCGCCGAGACGGGCGCCGCGCCGGAGGATACCGAGGGCTTCGTAAACGTCGTTCACAGTCTTCGGGGCGCGGACGTCGCGGCTTTGCTGCGCGAAGAGCAGCCGGGAGTCGTGCGCATCAGCCTGCGCTCGCGCGGGGCTGCTGTTGTGAGCCAGGCCGCCGAGGCGCTGGGGGGCGGAGGGCACGCGCTCGCCGCCGCATGCGTTCTGGAAGCGTCGCTGGACGACGCCGAAGAGCGCCTGCTGCAGGAGCTGAGGAAGTGGACGGCGTTCTGATCGTCTCCAAACCGTCCGGGCCCACCAGCCACGACGTGGTGTCCGTGGTGCGTCGGCGGCTGGGTGAGCGGCGGGTGGGACATGCCGGCACGCTCGATCCGATGGCGGAGGGCGTTCTGGTGCTGCTGCTCGGGCGCGCGACGCGGCTCGCGGAGTATATCAGCGGGCACGACAAGGAGTACGAGGCCGGGCTGCTGCTCGGGATCGCAACGGACACGCAGGACGTGGAGGGGGCGATCGTTTCGGAGGCGAGCGCGGCTGACGTGACCGAAGAGAGCCTGTCGGCGGCGATTGAGGGTTTTCGAGGGAAGATTTCGCAGGTTCCCCCGATGTACAGCGCGGTGAAGGTGGACGGGACGCGGCTCTACAGAATGGCGCGCGAGGGCAAGACCGTGGAGCGCCAGCCGAGAGCGGTGACTGTGCGGGATCTGGCGCTTGTTTCGTTTTCGGCTGGCGAGCGGGCCAGGGCGGCGCTGAAGTGCACGGTGTCGGCGGGGTGCTACATCCGTACGCTGTGCGCGGACATCGGTGAGCGCCTGGGGGTGGGCGGCTGCATGGAGAGCCTTGTGCGCACAGCTTCGGGGCCGTTTCTGCTGAAGGACGCCGTCGCTCTGTCCGAGATCGAGAAGGGCAGCACGGCGGATGTTCGCGTGCGAGTTCTGGCGCCCGCCGAGGCGCTGCGGGAGTATCCGAGGGTCGATCTCGATGCGCGCCTGTCGGCCCTGTTCTGTAATGGCGGGTTCGTGCCTGCTTGCGCGGACGCTTCCGGGCGGCCCGATCGGCTGGTGCGCGTGCACGGGGAATCGGGCGAGCTTCTCGGTATGGGGGAGATGGAAGCCGGGGGCGAGCGCGTGAGGCCCCTGAAGGTGATTTCTGACGCTTCGGGAGTTGATGCGGCGGGCCGGCGAGAGCCTGCCGGTCCTGTCGTTCCCGAGGCATAGCGCAGGAATACGTCATCCTGAACTTGATTCAGGACCCACCCGGGGGAGTCCGTGGATGCCGGATCGAGTCCGGCATGACGTCCTGTACGTCATCCTGAACTTGATTCAGGACCCACCCGGGGGAGACCGTGGATGCCGGATCGAGTCCGGCATGACGTCCTGTACGTCATCCTGAGCTTGATTCAGGAACCATCTTGGGAGTCCGTGGATGCCGGATCGAGTCCGGCATGACGTCCCGTACGTCATCCTGAACTTGATTCAGGACCCACCTTGGGAGACCGTGGATGCCGGATCGAGTCCGGCATGACGTGGTAGGGTCCGGCACGAAGTGGTATGGTTGGGAACGAGGAGCATCTGAGCTTTTGAGCATATTCTGGGGATTGGACACATACAACGCGCCTGAGGGAGGGGTGGCCGTTACTATCGGCGCATTCGACGGCGTCCATGTCGGACACAGGGCGCTTCTGGCCCATCTCAGCCGCATGGCATTCGACCGGGGCCTGCCTTCGGTCGCGGTGACGTTCGACCCGCACCCGCTTGAGGTCGTTGCGCCGGAGAAAGCGCCGCCGCTCCTGTGCACCGTGCGCGAGCGCGCCGAGCGCCTCTCCGCGACCGGCGTCAACCGCGTACTCGTCCTCGAGTTCAACGAGGCCCTGGCGGGCATGGAGGCGCAGGAGTTCGTGCGCGAGGTGCTGATTCGCCGCGTGGGGATGCGCGCCATTGTCGTGGGGCAGGACTTCCGGTTTGGCCGCGGCCGGGGCGGCGATGCCGGCCTTCTGGTGCGTATGGCGAACGAAGTCCGTTTTGACGCTGCCGTTATGCCGCCGGTCGTGCTCGACCGCATGCCGGTTTCGAGCAGCAACATCAGATCGGCTCTGATGCAGGGTAATGTGCGGCGCGCGGCGCTGATGCTGGGCGGGTATTATCGAGTCCGTGGCACGGTTGTCGCGGGCCAGGGCGTCGGCCGCCGCCTCGGCTTCCCCACCGCCAACATCCACGCTTGCGAGCGGCAGCTTCTGCCCAGAGACGGCATTTACGCCGTCAACGGCCGCTTCAACGGCACTCTGCTTCGCGGCGCCGCCAATCTGGGCGTCCGCCCGACCCTGGGCGAGGGCGCCCGCCTGCTCGAAGTGCATCTCATCGGCTACAACGGCGACCTGTACGGCCAGACGCTGGAAGTTCAGTTCCTGGAGCGGCTGCGGGACGAGCAGAAGTTCGCCAGCCGCGAGGAGCTGATCGCACAGATTCGGGCCGATGTTCGGCAGTCGCTCGAGGTCTCCGACTGGCTTGCCCCGGAATCCGAGCAGCCCGGCGTGAAGGCGCGCTGACGGCCTCCTTTTTCCTCGAAATCACCCATCATAGCTCCTGAAGGAATCCCGCCTGTCCCGGCGAAAGGGATAAGCGTGGCTGGCGTAGCGCCGGCCCAAGGAGAGGACTATGAAAAAGGCTTTGGTTGTCTGGGGCGGGTGGGACGGTCACGAACCCCGGCAGTGCGCGGATGTCTTCGTGCCGATTCTGCGTGAGAAGGGCTTCGACGTTCAGGTGTCGGACACCATGGAACCGTACACCGACGCATCCCTTATGAAGTCCCTGAGCCTGGTTGTCCCCATCTGGACGATGGGGCAGATCAGCGGAGAACAGGAGAAGGGGCTGCTGGACGCCATCAGGAGCGGCGTGGGCGTTGCGGGCTGGCACGGCGGGATGGGCGACGCCTTCCGCAACAACACCGAGTACCAGTTTATGGTCGGCGGGCAGTGGGTGGCGCACCCGGGCGGCGTCATCGGCTACACCGTCAACATCACCAACCACGAAGACCCCATCACGCGCGGACTCGGCGACTTCGCCATGGAGTCCGAGCAGTACTATCTTCACGTTGATCCGGGCAACGAAGTGCTTGCGACCACGACGTTCTCCGGCGAGCACTGCGCCTGGATAGAGGGTACGGTGATGCCAGTCGTGTGGAAGCGCACGTACGGCGAGGGGCGCGTGTTCTACTGCTCGCTCGGGCATGTGGCGAAGGACTTCGACGTGCCGGAGGCGCGGGAGATCGTGACGCGCGGCATGCTCTGGGCGGCCAGATAAAGGAGGCGGACAATGAAACCAGCGAAAGTCGGCATCATCGGATGCGGAAACATCAGTGACATCTACTTTCAGGCGGGCAAGACGTTCGAGGCGATTGACATTGTCGCCTGCGCCGACCTGATTCCAGAGCGGGCGCAGGCCAAAGCCGGGCAGCACGGCATACCGAAGGCAATGACGCCCGTAGCGCTGCTGGCGGACCCCGAAATCGAGATCGTCCTGAACCTGACGATTCCGAAGGCGCATGCCGAGATCGCTCAGAGGGCGGTGGAGGCGGGCAAGAGCGCCTACAACGAAAAGCCCCTCACCATCACGCGCGAGGACGGGCGCAAGCTGCTCGCGACGGCGAAGGCGAACGGCGTGCGCGTAGGCGGGGCGCCGGACACGTTCATGGGGGCGGGCATCCAGACGTGCCGCAAGCTCATTGACGACGGGGCGATCGGCCAGCCGGTCGCCGCGACGGCCTTCATGGTCTGCCACGGCCACGAATCGTGGCACCCCGATCCCGAGTTCTACTACAAGGTGGGCGGCGGCCCGATGTTCGACATGGGGCCGTACTATCTCACCGCTCTGGTGAACCTGCTCGGGCCGGTGAAGCGCGTCACGGGGTCGGCTCGCATCACGTTCCCCGAGCGCACCATCACCAGCCAGCCGAAGAACGGCACGGTCATCACCGTGGACACTCCCACGCACATCGCGGGAGTCATGGATTTCGCCGGCGGCGCGGTCGTCACCATCATCCAGAGCTTCGACGTGTGGGCGCACGGGCTGCCTTGCATCGAGATCTACGGGACGGAAGGCTCCTTGAAGGTGCCGGACCCGAACGGGTTCGGCGGGCCGGTGCTCGTCAGAAAGCCGGGGCAGGGCGACTGGACGGAAGCGCCGCTGACGCACTCGTACGCGGCGAACTCGCGCGGAATGGGCGTGGCGGACATGGCGTACGGGCTGCGCTCGGGCCGCAAACACAGGGCCAGCGAAGCGCTGACCTACCACGTGCTCGACCTGATGCACTGCTTCCACGACGCGTCCGATCAGGGACGGCATATTGCGCCGGAGTCGAGCTGCGAGCGGCCGGCGCCGCTGCCCACGGGGCTGAAGGAGGGTTTGCTGGACGAGTAGGGGGTTCTCGGAACACGGACAGGCACGGACACAACACGGACGGACACGGACATGGGAGAGGACGGAATCATTGCCAGGCACGGCGGGTACCGCAGCCTGAAGAGCTTCCAGATCGCGCAGCTCATCTACGATCTGACCGTGCTGTTCTGTAACAGGTACGTCGAGAAGAGAAGCCGGACTCACGATCAGATGGTTCAGGCGGCCCGCTCGGGTGTCCAGAACATCGCTGAGGGTAGCCAGGCATCGGGAACGTCGAAGAAGACGGAGATGAAGCTGACGAGCGTCGCCCGGGCAAGCCTGGAGGAGTTGAAGCTCGACTACCAGGATTACCTGCGCCAGCGCGGCCTGCCCGAGTGGCCGCCGGAGCATCCGGCCCTGCTGAGCTTCAAAGAGCGTCGCAGCAAGACCCTGAACGACGTGAAAGACTGGTTCCGCTCCCTGTCCGTGTCGGTCCGTGCCAGTCCGTGTCCGTCCGTGCCTCTTGCCAACGCCGCGCTCTCGTTGCTGAACCTGGCCTGCTATCTGCTGGACCGGCAGCTTGAAGCGCAGGCGGCGGCGTTCGAAAAGGAGGGCGGATTCACGGAGAACCTGTACCGCGTGAGAGTCCGGAGGCGGGCGCAAAACAGGTAGGAAAAAGAAGAATTCGGGGCGACAGGATTCGAACCTGCGACCACCGGCACCCCATACCGGTGCGCTACCAAACTGCGCTACGCCCCGAATTGCGTCCATTATACCTGAGGCTGTGCCGTCGCGCAATTGAAATGGGTACAATCAACCGGCCTGCTGCGAATCGGCCGAAGGTGATATGGACACTCACGCGCTCAAGGTTCTGGAATTCGACAGTGTGCTCGAGATGCTGGCCGCCAATGCGGCCACGGAGATGGGCGCCGCGCTCGCGCGCGCCCTGGCCCCGGCCGAAACCCTGCTCGAAGCCGAGCGCAGGCAGACCGAGACCGCCGAGGCGAGGCAGCTTCTGGATTCGTTCGGCGGGATGCCGTTCGGAGGCGCGAAGGACCTGCTCGGGCACATAGATAAGGCCGTTCTGGCGGGCGTGCTGGATGGGCGCGAACTGCTCGATGTGTCCGACACGCTCGGGTCGGCCGAGCGGCTCCAGAAGTTTCTTCGCAAGCACGCCGATACTGCTCCCGACCTTGCGCGCGCCGCGGGGAACCTTCACCCGGATGCCGGGCTTGCCCGTGCCATCACCGAGGCCATTGACGACGCCGCCGAGGTCCGCGACTCCGCCAGCGACAAGCTCGCCCGCATACGCCGGGATCTGCGCACGGCCTCCGGGCGCATCCAGCAGAAGCTGAACTCCATCATCCAATCCTCGGCCCTGCGCGACGCGTTGCAGGACCCGGTCATCGTCACCCGCCACGGGCGCTGGTGCGTTCCCGTGCGCTCGGACCACAAATCGAGCGTCCCGGGCATAGTGCACGACGCCAGCGCGAGCGGAGCCACTCTCTTTGTGGAGCCGCAGGCGGTCGTGGAACTCGGCAACAAACTGCGCGAGTATGAGGCAGCCGAAGAGCAGGAGGTGGACCGGATTCTGCGCCTGCTCACAAGCCGTGTGGCTGAAAGCGCGGACGATCTGAGAATTACCCTCTCCGCCCTCGCCGATCTCGATCTCGCCAACGCGAAGGCGCTGCTTGCCGACGAGCTGAAGTGCTCGCGCCCGAAGCTGCGGCAGGAGGCGTACCTGAACTACCGCTCGGCGCGGCACCCGCTCTTGAAGGGCGACGTCGTGCCGATTGATGTAAGCGTGGGCAGGGCGTACAGGGGTCTTCTGATCACCGGGCCGAACACCGGCGGCAAGACCGTGTCGCTCAAGACCGTGGGGCTGCTCGCGCTCATGGCGCAGAGCGGGCTGCAGATTCCGGCGGAGGCAGGCAGCGAGTCGGGGCTGTTTGCGGACATCTTCGCGGATATCGGCGACGAGCAGTCAATCGAGCAGTCGCTCTCCACGTTTTCCGGGCATGTGCGCAACATCGTGCATACGCTCGGGCATGTGAAGCCCGGCAGCCTTGTTTTGTTCGACGAGCTGGGCGCGGGCACCGACCCCGCCGAAGGGGCCGCGCTTGCTTCGGCCATTCTGAAATGGCTGGTGTCGCGCGACGTCTGCATCATCGCCACCACGCATTACGGCGAGCTGAAGACGTTCGCTTTCTCCAACGAAGGCTTCGAGAACGCGTCCGTCGAGTTCGACCGCGAGACGCTGCGGCCGACGTACCGGCTTCTGATCGGCGTGCCGGGGTCGAGCGAGGCGCTGCATGTCGCCGAGCGTCTGGGGATGCCGGCGGACGTGCTTGACGACGCGCGTAAGATCGTCGAGGCCGGGTCCGGAGAATCCGGCGAGCTGATTCGTCAGGTGGAGGCCTCGCGAATCAGGGCCATCGAAGCCGCCGGGCGCGCCGAGGGCGCCCGCCGCGAGGCGGAAGGGCTGCGCGGGCGGTATCAGAAAGACATCTCGGCGCTCGCCGCGGCGCAGCAGGAGGTGCGCGACCGCGTGCAGGCGGAAGCGCTGAAGGCGATACGCGACATCCAGGCGGACCTCGATCAGGTTCTGCGCGAGCTTCGCACCCAGAAGCGCCACAGCGCGCACACGGAGGGGCTGGCGAACAAGGCCAAGCGGCTCATGAAGAAGATGGACGACGTGGCGGCCAGTGTCGCGGGGCCGCCCGTGCCCGCGCCGCCGCCTCCGGAAACCGTAACGCCGGAAGCTCCGGAAGAGCCGCGACCGATGCGCAAGGGCGACCGCGTGCGGATGATCGGGGTTGGCGCGATAGGCACGCTGGTTGAAGACCCCACCGGAGATCTCGCGGTGGTCGCGTTCGGGGCGATGGAGGCGCGCGTGTCTGCGGAGCGGCTCGAGCTGGTCGGCGGGGCTCCGGCGCCTGCCCGCCGGTCCGGCGGGTTGCAGTCCATTCAGATGCAACGCGCAACAACAGTATCGCCGGAGATAATGCTTCGCGGGGAGCGTGTGGAAGAAGCGCTGGAGCGCCTGGACAGGTATCTCGATGATGCCTGTCTGGCGGGACTGGATCAGGTGCGGGTGATTCACGGCAAGGGCACGGGCGTCATGCGCAAAGCCGTATGGGAGTTCATGCGCAAGCATCCGTCCGTGGCGTCGCTGAAGATGGCCGACGCGACTGAGGGCGGAGAGGGCGCGACCATCGCCCGGTTGAAGTAGAGAGTGGGATGGGAGAGTCGAGATGATCAGGAAGACGCTGGGGCGGACCGGGCTCGAAGTCACGCAGCTCGGGTTCGGCTCGATGGAACTGCGGG
>JAGVUD010000153.1 GCA_019136435.1 Armatimonadota bacterium
ATCTCGAACGCAAGCTGCACCACCAACTGCCTCGGGCCCGTGGCCAAGGTGCTCGTGGACAACTTCGGCATCGAGAACGGTCTGATGACGACCATCCACGCCTACACCAACGACCAGAAGATTCAGGACCAGGCGCACAAGGACCTCAGAAGGGCCCGCGCGGGCGCCGTCAACATGATTCCGACGACGACCGGCGCCGCCAAGGCGATCGCGCTCGTGATCCCCGAACTCAAGGGCAAGATGCACGGGTTCGCCATGCGCGTTCCCACGCTCACCGTGTCCGTCGTGGACCTGACCTTCAACACCACGAAGCCGATCACCGTCGAGTCCATCAACGCTGCCGTCAAGGCCGCCGCCGAGGGGCCGATGAAGGGCATCCTGGGCTACACCGACGAGCCGCTGGTTTCCAGCGACTTCAAGGGCGACGCGCGCTCGAGTATATTCGACTCCCTCGCGACCATCGCCCTCGGCGACAAGTTCGCCAAGGTGATCTCCTGGTACGACAATGAGTGGGGCTACAGCACGCGCGTGGCCGACCTCATCGTCTTTATGGTCAAGAAGGGCCTGTAATCGCCGCACGCCGGGCCGCGCTGCGATTGGAGCGCCTGATTCCGATTGTGGACTGAGTGTCCGGGGGGTTCTCTCCCGGACACTCGGCTTTTTACTGGTAGACACGAAAGCGACAGGGTGATGAACAAGAAGACTGTAAAGGACGTGGATGTGCAGGGCAAGCGCGTCCTCGTCCGCGTAGATTTCAACGTGCCGCTCGACGAGAGCGGGGGCATTACGGACGACCGGCGCATCCGGGCCGCCGTGCCGACCATCCAGTATCTGGTGGACCACGGAGCGAAGGTAATCCTCTGCTCGCATCTGGGCCGCCCGAAGGGCGTGGTGGTGGAGTCCGAACGGCTGAACCCGGTTGCCGCAAGGCTCGCCGAGATCATGAACAAGCCGGTCACGAAGGTGGACGACTGCATCGGGCCGGAGGTCGAAGATGCCGCGGCGAAGCTGCAGCCCGGCGAAATCCTTCTCCTCGAAAACCTCCGCTTCCACAAGGAGGAGGAGAAGAACGACCCCGAGTTCGCGGGGCAGCTTGCCTCCGTCGCCGATCTTTACGTCAACGACGCATTCGGCACGGCGCACAGAGCGCACGCATCCACCGAGGGCGTCACGAAGTATCTGCAGGGCGTCTCGGGATTCCTGATGCAGAAAGAGCTGGACTACCTGGGCAAGGCGGTCTCCGAGCCTCCGCGCCCGTTCGTCGCGATTCTGGGCGGCGCGAAGGTGTCGGACAAGATAACGGTCATTGAGAACCTGTTGCCCAAGGTGGACATGCTGATCATCGGCGGCGGGATGGCGTACACCTTCTTCAAGGCGAAGGGCTACGAAATCGGCAAGTCCATTCTGGACCAGGACGGCATCGGCAAAGCCACCGGCGCGATGAAGAAGGCCGAAGACCTTGGCGTCAAGCTTCTGCTGCCGGTGGACGTTGTCGCCGCGGCGGAGTTCAACGAGACGTCCCCGTCGAAGACCGTTCCGGTGGACGGCATCCCGGCGGACATGATGGGGATGGACATCGGTCCGGAGACGCGCAAGCTCTTCGCCGAAGCGGTGCAGAGTGCGAAAACGGTGGTCTGGAACGGCCCGATGGGCGTGTTCGAGATGCCGAAGTTCGCGGAAGGCACCCGGGCGCTGGCGAAGGCGCTCACAGAGAGCGGCGCGACGACCATCGTCGGCGGCGGAGACGTGGCCGCGGCGGTTGAACAGCTCGGGTTCGCGGACAAAATCTCTCACGTTTCCACAGGCGGAGGCGCAAGCCTCGAATTTCTCGAAGGCCGCGAGCTCCCCGGAGTCGCGGCGCTGGCGGACAAGTAACTTATGACATCAAATGCACGAACGCCCGTTATCGCGGGCAACTGGAAAATGAACAACACGCGCGAGCAGGCGCGCGAACTGGTCAGCGCTCTTGCGCCTCAGGTCAAGGGGCTGAGCGGAGTCGAGGTCTGCGTCTGCCCGCCGTTCACGGCGCTTGAAGCGGCGAAGGCCGCCATCGGTGATTCGGGCATAGCCCTGGGCGCGCAGAACGTGTTCTGGGAGGAGAAGGGCGCCTGGACATCGCAGGTGTCGCCCGACATGCTGCTGGACGCCGGCTGCAAGTACGCCATTATCGGCCACTCCGAGACGCGCGGACGCTTCGGGACGGTCGATGAGACGCTGGCAACGCGTCTGGCCTACTTCGGCGAGACCGACCAGACCATCAACGCCAAGGCTCATTTCATTATGGGCAAGGGCCTGCTGCCGATCATCTGCTGCGGCGAGATGATTGACGAGCGCAAGGCGGGAAAGACCGATGAGATCGTCTCCGGGCAGATCAAAGCCTGCCTGGCCGGCCTGAGCGCCGAGCAGGTGGCGGCGCTGGTGATCGCATACGAGCCCGTGTGGGCCATCGGCACCGGCGAGGTCTGCGAGTCCGAGGAGGCCAACCGGGTCTGCGGCGTGATCCGCGAGACTGTCCGGGGCGCCTTCGGCGACAGCGCCGCGGACGCCGTGCGGATTCTCTACGGCGGGAGCATGAACGACAAGAACGCCGCCGAACTGCTCGCGAAGCCGCACATTGACGGCGGGCTGGTGGGCGGGGCGGCGCTCAAGGCGGACAGCTTCGCGACGATCTGCAAAGCGGCGGCGGCGTAGCCCGCAACGCACAACCGCAAACGTTCAGCGCCCCGGCACGGAAGTCTCCGCCCGGGGCGCATTCCTTGATGCGGGCTATCTTCGCAAAACCCGGATCAGAGCATGTGGCTCGCCAGAATCTTCAGCCCGATGAGGATCAGAACAATGCCCCCGGCCATCTCCATCCGCCGCCCGAAGAGCGACCCCAGCCGCGAGCCGATCGCCATTCCGGTCACGGTCATCGCGCCCGCCACAAGGCCGATGATGATGCTCGGAAGCACGATGTCTATTCCGAGCATCGCGAAGCTCATCCCGACAGCGAGCGCGTCAATGCTGGTGGCCACGGAAAGCGTGACGAGGCTCATGCCCTTTGTCGGATCGCCGGGGGACTCGTCTTCGTCCGGGCTGAGCGATTCTTTGATGGCGCGCCCGCCGATGAGCGCCAGCAGCCCGAACGCGATCCAGTGATCCCACGCCTTGATCGAGTCCTGAAACGTGAGCCCGGCGAGATAGCCGAGGACCGGCATCATCGCCTGAAACAGCCCGAAGTGAAACCCGAGCCGGAACACCTGCCGTGCGTTGACACGACCAAGCGTTATGCTCGTGCCGATTGCGACGGCAAATGCGTCCATCGCAAGACCGAGGGCTATGCCGCAGATTGCGAGAATGTCCAAGATACGGCCGTGCTACGGAGCCGCGGGCTTCGAGGTGCGCTCCACCTTGTGCTTGATGACCTTCGCATCGGCCCGCACCTTCGCCGCCGTCTGCTCCATCAGCTCGACGCACTGTTTCGGCGTGACATCGCCGTTCAGCAGGCGGCGCATTGCGTCTTCCATCCCGTCCTTGAGGGCCGGGTACCACTGCGAGGCCTGACTCGTGTAAATCAGGCTCGACTGCCCGTAAAGCTTCGCGGCGGTGGCAAGATGCTTCGGAAGCTCAACTTTCTCGCTGCCCTCGATGCAGGTGAAAGTCTGCTTCTCCTTCACCCACTCCTTTGAGTTCTCGAGGCTCGTGAGAAACTTGAAGAACTCCGCCGCGATCTCCGGATGCTTTGCTCCGGCGGTGATGATCCAGTCTTCGGTTCCGGTGTTGAGCGCGGTGGGGTCACCCTTGCCGCCCGGCACCACAGGCGTCAGCATGAAGTCCATGCTGAACTCGGGGTGCGCCGCGATCTCGTCCTTCTGCTCGGATGCGAGCCACGTGCCGCACGGAATGAACGCCGCCTTGCCCGCCACGAAGTCCGACTGGGCCTGGGTGTGCGTCTTCCCGAGCGCGCCCTTCGCGAAGTAGCCCTTGTCCCGAAGTTCGGCGATCATCTCCGCCGCCTTCAGAAACGCCGGGCCCGTCCACGCGCCGGGCTTCAGGTCCTGCGCGTCCCAGTAGGCCTCGATGCCGCCGATGGAGATGGCCCACGGGTAGAAGAACCCGCGCAGCGCGTAGTCCGGATACTTCCCCTGATAGGTAATCGGCTCGATGCCCGTCTTCTTGATTTTCTCGCACAGCGCGAGCAGCTCGGGATAGGTGCGCGGCGGGGTCCAGCCCTGCTTCTTGAACATCGCCGAGTTGTACCACCACGAGAACAGGTTGTTGTTGTGCGGGATGATGTAGTACTTGCCCTCATACCGCCCCTTGTCGAGCAGGTCCTTGTTGAAGGTATCCCGCCAGGGCTTGTCCTGATCCCACGCTTTGCCGGCCAGGAACTCGTCCATCGGCAGCACCTGCTTTTCGGAGACGAGCTTCCAGTAGTCCATTCCCCATCCCGGCCAGGTCAGGTCGGGAACGTCGCCCTGCACGAAGCGCGGGCGGAGCTGCTCCCACACGCGGGGGCTTCCCCAAAGTTTGATCTTCAGCGGGGCGCTGGCCCCCTCAGGGGTGAGCTTTTCGGGGAACTTCTGTTCGAACTCCCGCGCTTTGCGCTCGAAGAAGTCAATGCCGTACCCGCCCTGAAAGACGGCGACCTCCAGCACTTCTTCCTTCGGGCGCGAAGAGCACCCGAGAAGCGACACGACAAGCAGCGCTGACAGAACACCCGCGATGGGTCGGATGAGATTGCTCATATGACTGGACCTCCTGCAATGACCAATCTTGTACATCGGACGCCGGGATTCCTGTCCGTTCTCTCGTCTTGAGCGGAAGGCGCGCGCTCTGGTATGCTTGCGGCGAGGAGGACTGCCGTGCGTCTTACCCAGACCATCAGTTTGATCGCCCTTGTCGCTCTCGCGGGGCCCGCCGCCGCAAACGAGGCCCAGTACCGGGTCCAGAGCGCCGCGGAAGGACAGACGCCGCCCGTGACCCGCGTGCGAATCGTGGCCGGAAGCAGCGAGCGAGTGCGCGGGCTGGACTGCCGCTGGTGGGAGATGACCCTCGTGAAGCCGGACGGCGCCGCCCTCGGGGTCAAGGCGCTCAGCGAGCGCGTGCCCATGACGTCCGCGAAGGGGGTGGGGCAGATCGTGCGCTATATGTACCTGCCGCCCGGCGGAGGGTGCCTCGACTATCGCGACGCTCTTTCGGACAGCGCCCTTCTTCCGGAGCTCGCCATCTTCCGCGCCGAGTTCCTGCCGCGCCCGTACACAGCCGCCGCGTGGCGGGACGGGTTCGCAAACAGCGGCCGGCTTCTGGGGCATGCGCTCGCGCGCTCCAACATCCGCGGCGATTTCCCCCGGCTCGACTTCAGCCGGCGCAAGATCCTGCGCATACGAAGCGATCTGCTCATCGGCGCTCAAGCCGACCAGCGTGACGACTATGACCTGTCCGTCCCGGCCGAGAAGCGCAAGATGCGCCCGCTCAACGAGCAGGAGTTCGCCGAGATGATCGCCGCCGGGGCCAACTACTTCCGCCCCTCGCCCGATCTTGCGCCCAGCCTGGCGGAGCGGCCCGTGTTCTACTCCTGGCAGGGGGTGTTCCCGGACGATTTCTACCGCTCGAACTTCGCCCCGGGCCGGATGTTCATTGACGAGCCGGGCATCCGCTTCGGCTGGGACAGCCACGTCCCGGGAAGCCAGATCAGCCCTGAGATATTCGCAAATGCCATCACCATGCGCGTGGCCGAGGCCGCAAGGCTGGCAAACCGCGCCTTCACGGCGGCAGGCTCGGAGGCGGCGGGCGCAATGCCGGCATACTGCAATCCGTTCCCCTCGTGGGAGACGTTCGTCTGGACCGCTCACGCCCAGCTTGCTGGAGGCGCGGCGGGGCTTGTTTACGAAGGACGCTTCGTGAAGCGCGGCTACGGATGGGCGCCGGAGATGCTGCTCGGCGAAGGGCTCGAAGCTCTGTCCGATCGCCAGCAGTACGACCATTTCGACTCGTTTCTGCGGGGGGCAGCCCGGCGCTTCGGCGGCTGGTGGGGAACGAGCGTGTATCCGGAAGGCGACCGCGCGATGATGGTTCCCGCGCTTATTCGCGCCTACGATCAGGGCGCCCGGGCGTTCTGGTTCTGGGGCGACCCGAACCTCCCCTACCTGTGGCGGATCGAAGTGCTGAAGGGCCTCAGCCAGCACATCCGCAGCCATCCCCGGCGGCCGCGCGCGCAGGCTGACACGGCAATCGTGCTGCCCGCCGGATTCATCCCGAACGAAAACGGCATCTTCGGCGTGCAGCGCGAGGAGCTGACCCCACAGGGCGCCAGCTACGGCGACATCGCGGCCGCCGCGATGTTCGAGGGCATTCTGCTCAGCCGGGCGGGCGTGGAGTACGACACGACATTCGACGACGGGATGGCGGAGAAGCTCGGCTACCGGCAGCTCATCTACATCCGCCCGGACGGCAGCCTCGACTTCCACCCGGCCCGGCCGGGAAAACGCGCGCCGAAGGGCCTCGAACTCCTCGTGACGCCGGAGACCGGACCCGGGACGTCCGGCGCGGCCGCGCAGCAGACCCTTGCCGAATCGCGGCCGGGGCTTGCCCCGCTGAAGGGTGAGGCCGGCTCTGACAGACCGGCCGGCGAATCGGCGCCCGTGCTGTTGCCGCGAATCGAGTCCGCGCGCGCCGACTGCTCTTTCGAGGAATGGCCGCAGAGCGCGTGGTTTGACTTGCAGGGCGAGCCGTACATCTTCGGCGACAACTACACGCTCGAGATGTCGCTGAAGGTTCCCGATTCCGCGAAGCCCGATGACCCGCAGGACTACCTTGGCTTCACCTGGGACCAGATTTCGCCGGAGTACCGCGCGAAGTACCATCTGGAAGGCTACACGGCGGACGAGGTGGTGGTCACGTCACTGCGTCCGGGGTCGGCGGCGGACGCGGCCGGTCTCAGAGAGGGCGACGTGATCCTGTTCTTCAACGAGAAGAACATCCGGTGGGCGTTCGAGGTGTGGGGTCGCGTGGCGGATCACAAGAAGCTGCCGGGCAGATCCATCCGTCTGAAAGTGCGCCGCGGCGGGCTGGACAGGTACAACGGCCCGTCCGACCTCTGTGCGCGGGCGGCGCTGGCGTGGGGCGGCGGGGCGCTGCACTTCGCGGCCGACGTGTCGGACGACGTTCACACGCAAACAATGCGCGGTGTGGACTTCTGGAAGAACGACTGTGTGCAGATCGGGCTGGACCCGGCCTTCGCGCGTTCGGGAGACTACGGCGAGAACGGTCACGAGATCAGCTTCGCGCTTACTCCCGGCGGCCCGGTCGCGTTCCGCTCGCACGGGCGGCGCGGACAGCCCACGGGCGTTATGGAAAACGTGAAGCTCGCCATCCAGCGACGAGGCGGCCGGACGCTCTACGAGGCGTCCATACCGTTCTCCGAGCTTGCGCCGATGCACCCGGCGCTGTGGGTGAGCATCGGAATGAACGTGGTCGTCAACGACAGCGACGACGGGCAGGAGCGCAGGCAGAGGCTGGAACTGCGGCCCGGAGCGATGACGGCGGGAAAGAAGCTCGACCAGTTCGCGGTCGCAGGGTTCGACGATGCCGCCAGCAGCGGATTCGGGGCCGCCATCTTCTGGAAGAAGCGCTGCGTCGGCCCCGGCGGCGCCGCCGAACTGGCTGTGAAGCTTACCTCGCCTTCAACACAGAGAGCGAGGATTCGGACGGCGCTGGCGTCGCTGGACGACCCCAAGACACCGCCGGCCATTTCCGAGACTGCACTGGACGCCGGCCCGGTTCCGCGGACCTTCGCGCTGCGTGCCACCACCGGCTCACCCCCGGGAAGATACCGTCTGTCAGTCGAGGTGATTACGAAAGACGGGCAGCTTGCCGCGCGCGATTCGCTGCCCGTCTATATCTATCGCTGAGGACGGTTTTTCAGCAAGGGCCCGGCCTGCACGCCGCTCTCAAGCGGCGGACGGGCCCATCAGGCGAAGGTGATCTCGCAGCCCGAAGGACCATCCTCGACCTTCTCGCGTATGGCCTGGGTCTGCTCTTCGTGCCCCGGTCTGCCGAGCAGCGCGAACATGTGCTTCTTGTACGCCTCTACCCCCGGCTGATTGAACGGGTTCACGCGCAGGAGATAGCCGCTGACGGCGCAGGCGCGCTCGAAGAAGTACAGAAGCGCCCCCAGGTTCTCCTCGTCCAGCCGGGGCAGCCGGATCGTCATGTTCGGAACGCCGCCTTCGCGGTGGGCAAGCGCGGTGGCGCGGTAGGCTTCGTGATTCACGCTCGCGAGCGTGCGCCCGGCAAGATACTCCAGCCCGTCCCTCAAACCCCCGTTCGCCGGAATAGTGATGCCCTCCTCGCCGCCCTCGACCACAACGAACGTCTCCATCAGCATCCGCCTGCCCTGCTGCGCGTACTGCCCCATCGAGTGCAGATCGGCCGTCAGGTTGAGCGACGCGGGAAAGAGCCCCTTACCCTCTTTGCCTTCGCTCTCGCCGAAAAGCTGCTTCCACCACTCCGCCACGAACGCCAGACGCGGCTCGAAGTGCGCGAGCATTTCGACCGTGAACCCCCGGCTGTAGAGAGTGTTGCGCGCCGCCGCATAGTAGAGCGCCGGGTTCGCATCGAGCGACCGGTTGGCGCACGCGGCCGCGCAGGCCGCCGCGCCCCGTACGAGCGCACGGATGTCCACCCCCGCGTAAGCTATCGGCAGCAGCCCGACCGGGCTGAGCACCGAGAACCTGCCGCCCACATCGTCCGGCACCACAAAGCGCCTGTAGCCTTCGTCCCGCGCGAGCTTCAAGAGGGCGCCGCGGTTGGCGTCGGTGGTCGCGGCAATCAGCTTCGCGGCGCCTTCCCGCCCCACGCTTGCCTCCAGACGCTGCCGGAAGATTCGGAACGCGATGGCGGGCTCGGTGGTTGTGCCCGACTTCGAGATGACGTTGAGGGCGAAGCGCTCTGACTGCAGCTTCGCGAGCAGCCTGGCGTGATAGTCGCCCGAAATGCTGTTGCCCGCGAAATAAACCCGCTGCGCCGAGTCCGGCGCCAGAGCCTCGATCACCGCCCGTGCGCCCAGATACGACCCGCCGATGCCGATAACGACGAGTGCCCCGGAGTTGCTCCTCAGCGCGTCGGCCGCCTCGCATATCTCATCGAGCAGGCTGTCCGGAGCAAGCGCGCAAGGGTCGAGCCAGCCCCGGAAAGCCGCTCCGCGGCCCTTCCCGCTCAGCAGCCTCTCATCTGCAAGCGTGACATCTTCCTGCCACTTCAGCACTTCTTCGCGGGACGCTTCCGGCTCGAGATAGCGGGCGTCCAGTCTCAGATTTGTTTGCGCCATATACGTGTTTCGGCTAACCCCCCTCTTCGTCCAGCTTTTCGCAGATCCAGCGCACGGCGTCGGCAAGCCCGGTGGACTCGTAGTCGGCATCGCCCGCGATTCTTCGGAGTTGCTCGCCAGGGTTGATGCCTGTCGGCACGAACACCGTCCGCACCCCCGCCGCGCGCCCGCACGCCACGTCGCGCCACGAGTCGCCGATCATAAACGACGACGCCCGGTCTATGCCGTGCTTCTCGCTTGCCCGCAGGATCATGCCCGGCAGAGGCTTGCGGCAGTCGCAGGCCATCTCGTCGGTGTGAGTGCAGTAGCAGGCGTCGGTCAGGTCCACGCCGCCCGCCGACAAAAACTCCCTCAGCTTGCCGTCAATCGCCCGCAGATCGTCCGCCGACATGAGGCCCTTGCCCACACCCGCCTGATTCGAGATGATGATGAGCGGTATCCCGCGCAGGGCAAGAGGAAGAAGATACCGCGGGGCGTCCGGGAACATCTGAAGCTGATCGGGGCTGCGCACGTAGGTCGCAAGCTCGACGTTCAAAACACCGTCGCGGTCGATGAAGACCGCCCGTCTCCTGCTGCCGCCGCCCTCTGTCAAGCGCGTTCTTTGTACCAGGCGGTGTGGAAC
>JAGVUD010000078.1 GCA_019136435.1 Armatimonadota bacterium
CCCGGAAGATTGACTACCGTTGTGGACACCTCAGACACCTGTCCCGCCACGGAATCGCCCATCTGCTGCAGGTCGCTGACGCTGAACTGCACCTTGTAGTCTGTCGTCTCCGAATGCCGCTCTTTCACGGCGTCC
This sequence comes from Armatimonadota bacterium, assembly GCA_019136435.1. Lineage (GTDB taxonomy): Bacteria > Armatimonadota > UBA5829 > DSUL01 > DSUL01 > JAGVUD01. The sequence goes on from JAGVUD010000078.1 coordinate 136, forward strand.
ACGAACTGAGACCTGTTCAGAACGGTGCCTTCAATCGTCGTCAACCGGAAGTGCTGGTCGAGCATCGCCCGGATAGCGGGCTGATCGTGTTTCGCCAAGGCAGACTGGAACTCTGCCGCCCAGGCCGTGATGTCATTCCTGACGGCGTCGGATACAGGAGCTGCCGACAGCACGGCAGACAGCATCAACAGACTCGCCATGATTGTTGCCAGACGCATTTCGATTCCTCCTCACTCCGCCCTATCCGCGGCCCGCCTCGAACTCCAGAGAGAATGGGCGTGCATGGTAGCGGCTCTTTCCGCTCAGGCTCAGCTTTGAGAACTCGCGGCTGTTGCGCAGGTACAGCTGGCCGGTTCCCGAAGCGCCGTCATTGCCAAAGCCTCCATCTACCTCGAGGTACACGTAGTCCGGGCTCTTTGCGCGCCATCTGCCAGAGAAGCTGAAGGGCTCATTCTCTGTGTTGACGGTGATCTGGAACTTGCCAGAAGGATAGAGTTGCACTTTGGTTGTCTCTACCTGGTAGCGCTCTCCGGAGATGGCAAACCTGCCAGATCCGCCCGACTGGTAGTCGAGTTGCGAGATGCCCTGGCTAGCGGGCTGGCTGGGCTGGCTGTCGTGGTGATGCTGGTTGGAAGCTACCGCGCCGAGCGCCAGAAGAACAGCACCCGCCAGCAACGCGTTCTTGGTAGAATCGCTTGACGATGACCGGCGGAAAACCAGGTCTGTCTTATCGCCGTAGAAGTAACGGTCGTACCTGTCAAAAGTGATCTCACTCCCGCTGACACGTCCCGACAGTTTCTCTTTCAGATCCGATACATGGCGGCCGTCGTTCATCTCATTCAGGGTCACATAGAGGTGGCTTCCCTCCAGATCCCAGTCGCCGCGCTGGATAGTCTTACCGCTGTGTTCGAGATACGTTACAATGTCACCGTAGTCACGGATCACGTACCTGTCAGAGTCCACTGTGCCGGACCGCTGGCAGGTCAACTCCGCATCGCCGTTGCCCGTAAGCCTGAGCGTGTAGCGAAGCTCACCCTTGCCGTCATAGCCGGCCACGGACTGAGTAGCTGTGTAGGTCCCTTCGCCCTGCTTCGCGGCTGCCGCCGCAGACAGGTAACCAAGCACAACCGCCATCGAAAGGACGACGTGGGGCAGTCTAAGCATATGGCCCTCCTTTCATTCCTCGCCTTTTGCCCGGCGTTCGCCGGGCAACTCAACAAGTGCACGCCTGCTGGTGCAACCGCAACCGGAGCTTCAGCGCGCAACTGTGACTATAACACCCATTTGCAGCAAGAGGTTCCTGGCTCGGGACAAGATCGCGAGATATTTGTTTCCGCAACGGTGTTTTGTTGTTTCGGATTTCGCCTGCCTCACGACCAGGCGCCACGCACAGGCGGATATCCGAAACACCAAAAGCTCCCACGGCCAATCAGTCCGGCGGCGGAGACGCCGGACATCGTTGACGGTAGAGCGCGGCTTTGAAGCCAAACAAGCAGGGCGCACTCTAACAGAACACACGAGCCAGGAGGTCAGTATGAACAGGCGAGACTTGAACGAGCGGCAGCCGCGGTCGTGGGTTCGGCGGTTCTGTCGGCCACTATGGTCAACAGCGAGGACGTGCCGGGCGCGCCGATATCGCCGGCGGCGACGATTGACGGTTTCACCGTGACAGCCACTGTCACGGCAGACCCGGTAAAGCACACCGCCACGGCGGTCTTCAGTGTGCCGCCCGCCATACCCGGCAACGCCGCGACATTGAGCCTGAACGTGGAACTGCTTAAGCGCGAGTACAAAGGCAACCCGGCAAGCCGGGTGATGAACCCCAACGATTTCGTATCCACCACCCTCGATGAGGCCACGGTCAACGTCCGGACGGACGGAAACAAGCCCGGCGAGGAGCGGTGGACTGTCGAAATCCCCAAACCCGAGGGGCTGCCCTTCATGACCTCGTACCAGGTCGCCGTGCGGCAGGGTGACAATAAGGTCGTGCTCTGCGGGTTCGGCCCCGAGAACGTCTGGCCGGAGGCGACGAATACGGTTCAGGCTGTGGTGGTGGACACTCCCGCCGCGGCAGCGCCGGTCTCCTGGTGATGCGCTGGCGCAACCGCCTGATCGGCGTCATCGCCGGCCTGGCGGCGGCGGCCGCAATCGCCGGACAGCGGCATCAGCGCCCGGAGCTTCCGATTCTGCCGGAGAACGAGGGCGCGCTCGCATCGGTCGAAGTGCAGTACGAGCCAGGCTCCCCGGAGTTGACGCGGTGCGTGGCGAGCTTCCTGCGGCAGCTTGAGCCGGACGTCGAGATAATCGCCGCCTGCCCCGACGAGCGGGCGTGCGCGCAGTTCCGGGAGCTTGCGGCCGGGTGGGGTCTGCATCGGTTCAACACCGTGAACGCCGGGGCGCCGATCACAGGGTGGTCGAAGGACCGCTTCCTTGTGACTGGCTCGCATCCGGCGGCGCTCGTGACGCCGCGGCAGGAGACGGCCGGGTTTCAGTCGAGAACCAACGACCAGAAGGTGGCCCCTGCCCTTGCCCGCGCATTTCCCGGCCGATTCCGGACGAAAGCGCTGCCCATCCGCTTCGAATCGGGGGACATTCTCGCATCGCGCGAGCACGTCTTCGTCAGCGACGTGCTCTGGGAGAAGAACGGCAACTCGGGTTTCGGGAGCAGAGCGGAACTGGCGCGCTACCTGCGAAAGACGTTCGGGCGCAAAGTGGTGTGGCTGAGCCCCGCCCCGCCGCATCACATCGGGATGTTCCTGGCGCCGATTGACAGGACCACGGTCGCGGTGGGCGACCCGGACCTCGGACGGCGGCTGTGGCGCCCGGACATCTGCGGCCTGCCGGACAGGCCAGACCTGTCGGACGCTGCCGCGCAGCCGTTCCGGGCGGTCATTTCACAACTCGAGAAGTCGGGCTTCCGCGTTGTTCGCGTGCCGTGCATCTACTTCGAGCCGCAGGTGTATCTCACCTACACGAACGGAGTCTTCGAGACACGGGGCGGACGGCGGACTGTTTATATGCCCATCTACGGGCAGCAGGCGCTGGACGACTCGGCGCGGCGCGCTTACGAGGCGGCGGGGTTCCAGGTGCGAGCGGTGCCGGTGAGGGACGTCTTCCGGCATCGCGGCACCATCGGGTGTCTGGTGAACGTGCTGCGGCGGGGATGAGGCGGCGTAGCCGTCAGAACCCGTCGCCGGGCCACCAGGTGGCGCCGCCGGAGCGGAAGGCGTCGAGCAGGCGCTGGTAGCGTGCTTCCTGCATGCTGACGTTGCGGAACATGCGGTTTGCGGCGGTCTCGGTGCGAACGGCGCCCAGAGCGGAGAGCGCGCGCGCGCCGAACTGCGGCGGCGCGTGAAGCTCCAGCGTTCGCTTTCCCGCGTCCCATGCCGCAGCCGCGCACCTGCTCAACAGCGATGCCTCGGCCGCCTGATCCGCCGCCCGCAGTTCCATGACGCGCGGCAGGCCGTCCTCCCCGGTAGGAAGGGACAGCACCGCATAGCCTGCCGGATCGTCGATGACCCGGTAGCTTCGAGTGGTGTAGTTCCACCCAACATAGTCCCGGAAGTACGCCTGCGGACGATCGAAGAAGACGGGCCGCCGCGGCTGCTGGTGGTAGAGGCGCATCAGCGCGTCCGAGAAAGCAAACGGCGCGGATGCCGGTTCGGCTTCAGGAGCGGCGCTCAGTTCGACTGCCAGCCACGGCGTCTCGGCCTGCTCCCACCCGAGCGGCGCGTAGTGGTGAGGGACGCCGGTGAACAGAAGCGAGAAAGCCATGCCCTCGCGCTCCATCAGCCCGATCGCCTCGCGGAGCAGGTCCCGCGAGACGCCCTGCCGGCGGTACTCCTCCAGCGTCGCGACGGCGGCTATCCCGCCGCAGACAAGGATCTCACCCTCCCACTCGACCGGACGGCGGCACACGTGCACCGCGCTTGCGAGACGCTCACCGTCCCAGGCGCCAAACGTGTCGCCCTCGTGGTTCCAAGGGTCGGCGTCGAAGTACCGGCGGAAGAAGGCCTCTTCCACGTTGAACACCTTCACCCAGAGTGCAAGCGCCTCTGGACGCTCGGACGCCTCTATCGGACGAATGTCCACGGCCATACTCCCTTCCCGCTGCACCCGGACACGAAAAAAGGCAAAGGGCGTGAGACGAACTCACGCCCCGCCAGAAGAATCCCGCTCAGTCCTGTTTCGAGCAGCCCTGCAGGGGCAGCCCGATCAGGGGCAGCCCGTTCAGGAGTCAGGTTCTACTTCTTCTTTGACCCTTTCGACGCCTTCGGCGCGGCCTTGGCCTTCAGCCAGGGCATCATCGAGCGCAGGCGGCCGCCGACCTCTTCGATCTCCTCGCGCGCCGAATGCCGCCGGGAGGCGTTCAGCACCGGGCGTCCGGCCTGGTTCTCGAGAATCCACTCGCGCGCGAACTCGCCGCTCTGAATCTCGGAGAGAATCAGCGCCATCTCCTCGCGGGTCTCATCGGTAATGATGCGCGGGCCGCGGGTGTAGTCGCCGAACTCCGCCGTGTTGCTGATGGAGTCGCGCATCGTCGCGATGCCGCCCTCATACATCAGGTCCACGATCAGCTTCAGCTCGTGCAGGCACTCGAAGTACGCGATCTCGGGCTGATAACCGGCCTCGACGAGCGTCTCGAACCCCGCCGTCACGAGAGCCGTGCATCCGCCGCACAGAACAGCCTGCTCGCCGAACAGATCGGTCTCGGTCTCTTCCTCGAACGTTGTCTCGAGGATTCCGACGCGCGCCGCGCCGATGCCGTTGGCGTACGCCATGGCCTTGTCACGGGCCTTGCCGCTCGCATCCTGAAACACAGCGATGAGGCAGGGAACGCCGGCGCCCTCGGTGAACGTCCGGCGCACCAGATGGCCCGGGCCCTTCGGGGCAACCATAATCACGTCCACATCCTTCGGCGGCACGATCTGCCCGAAATGGATGTTGAAGCCGTGGGAGAAGAGCAGGGCCTTGCCCGCCTTCAGGTTCGGCGCGATCTCGGCCTTGTAAACCGCCGGCTGCACCTCATCCGGAACCAGCATCTGAATAATGTCCGCCTGCTTCGCGGCGTCAGACGCCGAAACCGGCTTGAACCCGTGCTCAACCGCCAGATCGTAGTTGCCCGTGCCCTGCAGTTCGCTGACAATGACCTCGATGCCGCTGTCACGCAGGTTCTGGGCCTGGGCATGCCCCTGCGATCCGTACCCGATGATGGCAACCTTCTTGCCCTTGAGGATGTCGATCTTGGCATCCGCTTCGTAATAGACTTTTGCCGGCACTAACTTACCTCCTTGACTGGCGCCATTAGCGGCGCCGGAACATGCGCGACCGGTCAGGTTTATAGCCTAACCGGCGCGCTCTAACAACTGCCCCGCGGGCGAACCGTCAGGTCTGGATGGCGGTCCTGGCGCCCCGGATGAGCGCAATGCGCCCCGTCCGCACCATCTCGCGGATTCCGTACGGCTCGAGCATCCTCTCGATGGCGTTGATCTTCTCGACATCGCCCGTCACCTCAATCGTGAACGTCGTCTCGCTGATGTCTATGATCTTCGCGCGGAAGATGTCAACGAGCTGCATCACCTCACCGCGCTTCGTGGTGTCAGCATCCACCTTGATGAGAGCAAGCTCACGCTCCATCATCGGGGCGTCCGTGTAATCCGCCACCCTGATCACGTCTATCAGCTTCGTGAGCTGCTTGCTGATCTGGTCCAGCGTCTGCTCGTCGCCGCTGGCGACGACGGTCATGCGGGAGATGGTCGGGTCGTCCGTAATGCTCACAGCCAGCGAGTCCACGTTGTACCCGCGCCGGGCGAACAGCCCGGCCACCCGCGCCAGAACGCCCGGGCGGTTCTCGACGAGCACGGTAATCGTGTGCTGCTGACCGATACTTCCGATTTTGCTAGCGACTTTCGGCATGTGCGTTCCTTCCCCTTAAAAAAGCGATATGTCAACCGATGCTCTTGCGCGGGCGATCGAGAATCATCTGTTCCACCGTCTGACCCGCCGGGATCATCGGCAGGCAGTTCTCGTGGCGGGCCACCCGGAAATCCACGATCACCGGCCTGTCGTTCACCTCCATCGCCTTTTCGATGACGCCGCGCACCTCGGAGGGCTTCTCCGCGCGCAGCCCCACCGCTCCGTATGCTTCGGCGAGCTTCACGAAGTCGGGCTGGTGGCTGAGGTCAATCGCGCTCAGGCGATGGTCCCAGAACATGGTCTGCCACTGGCGCACCATCCCCAGGCACTGGTTGTTCAGTATGGCCACCTTCACCGGGATCTTGTGCTGCCTTGCCGGCGCCAGCTCCTGGTTCGTCATCATAAACGAGCCGTCGCCGTCAATGCACCACACCGTGCGGTCGGGCGCGCCGACCGCGGCCCCTATGGCCGAAGGGAGCCCGAAACCCATCGTCCCCAGCCCGCCGCTGGTCACGAAAGTGCGCGGATGCCTGCACTTGTAGAACTGGGCCGCCCACATCTGGTGCTGCCCGACTCCGGTGGCCATGATCGCCTCGCCCTTCGTGGCCTTCCAGAGCTCGTCGCAGACCATCTGAGGCAGAATCACCTCGTCCTGATCGGCGGCGTACCAGAGCGGGAAGTCCTGCTTCCACTGGTCTATCTGGTCGTTCCACTCTGTGCGCGGCCGCTCGTTCACACAACTGAGGAGCGCTTCCAGCGCCTCTCTGCAGTCGCCCACAAGCGCCACATCCGGGATGTAGACTTTGCCGATCTCCGCCGGGTCAATGTCAATGTGAATGGATTTCGCGCCCACGGCCCAGGCGTCAATCTTGCCGGTCACCCGGTCGTCGAAGCGCGCGCCGATGTTGATCAGCAGGTCGCAGTCGCGGACGGCGTAGTTTGCATACGCCGTGCCGTGCATCCCCAGCATTCCAAGCGACAGCGGGTCGGTCTCGTCGAACGCGCCCTTGGCGAGCAGGGTGGTCGTCACGGGAAAGTTGGTGCGGCGAGCCAGCTCGCGCACTTCCTTCCACGCGCCGGAGTTGATCGCGCCGCCGCCCACATAGATGACTCCCCGCGTCGCCTCGGCGATGAGCCGCGCGGCTTCTTCCACGCCGTCCAGATTCACCGCGGTCTGCGGGTTGTACGAGCGCATCTTCACGTCCGGGACGGTGTGGTACTGCATCTTGTTGAGCGCCACGTCCATCGGCACGTCCACCAGCACCGGCCCGGGCCGGCCCGTCCGCGCGATATAGAACGCTTCGGCAATGACTCGCGGAATCTGCGACGACTCGGTCACGAGGTAGTTGTGCTTTGTGATCGGCATGGTGATGCCGGTGATGTCGGCTTCCTGAAACGCGTCTTTGCCGATGGCGGTGGTCCGCACCTGCCCCGTCACCGCCACCATGGGGATCGAGTCCATCATGGCGTTGGCGATGCCGGTGACGAGATTGGTCGCGCCCGGTCCCGAGGTCGCGAAGCACACTCCCACCTTGCCCGTCACCCTTGCGAACCCGTCGGCCATGTGCGCCCCGCCCTGCTCGTGCCCCACCAGGATGTGGCTCAGCCCGCCTTCGTCGTAGAGGACGTCGTACGCGGGGATCATCACCCCGCCCGGAACGCCGAAGACCACTTCGGTGCCCTGCGCCTTCAGCGACTCCATGAGGGCGCGAGCGCCGCTCACGGTGGCGCCGTCCCTCACGGGCTCGGGTTTGCCGCGCGGGGGCGCCTGATACTTCTGAATTCCTGATTTGCTCTTTGCCATTTTGTTTACGCTCTTCAACAGATCTGCCCGGTCTGGCGATTCGGTAATTCTCGCCAGAAAAACAAAAAACCCCTCGCCCCGCATCCGGGACAAGAGGTCCGATCTGACTTCATGAACTCCGCTTGCCTGAGCTTCTCCGGCTTGCGGCTGCACAACTGCAGATTGTTCTGGTCGTCACTCCCATCTCGGGCGGGGCCTTCGGCTGACCGCCCGCCAGAGTGAGAGAAAACCCCGCGGACAGGCGGCTAGCCTGCGACGCGGCCTGCGAAGGCCGCGCCTGCTACAATGACCCTGAGATTAAGGAGTCTACCGCTCTGCATTGGATGAAAACAAGCTCCCGGATGGCACGAACGCTCATCCGCACCTGTGCTGGGGTAGATTCTATCACGCATCCGTGAAACGCGTCAACAGAAGGGCGGGAGAGTAACAGTTCAGGGTTGTTGAGAGAGAAGTGGTTTTGCGAGCATAGCGTGCCAGGCTTCCACCGTGTACCCCGCCCTTTTCGCGGCCTCGTCCACCATCCGCTGCGCCGTCTCGGTGTCCCCGCGCTCGACCGCATCAAGGTAAGCCGCGTCTTCCTCCGGGGTGATCTTCCGCGTCGCGAAGCGGGTCTCGTCCGGCTTTTCGGGTGCTTTCGGTGTATAATCAGTGGTGGAAGAGCCGTCCTCAAAGTCAGGAAGGTCAGCTGCTGCGGGCCGCGTGTCCGTGATGAGGATTTGGCCGCCCTCCTGGCGGCTCTTCTTCTCCATCCGTGCCACGTCTTTTGGTCTCGCGTAGCGCCAGCTCTTCACCACGTACGCGTCTTGTGTCTCTTCCAGGTCAACGACGGCAAGCTTGTTCCTGCCGTCCTCCCGGATGAACACCCAGTTGTTCGGCCGCTCAGTCGCGCTCTCTACGAGCAGTTTCGTTAGGCCGTAGATTGCCTCACCGAGAATAGTGGCCGCGTCCTCGCCGCCAAGCTCCGGATGGTTATGGCGGTTCTTTCGCGCCACACCCAGCGGGATCACCAGCGGCTTCACAGGCTTGTCCAAAACCGCGGCAATATGCTCCGGCAACGGCGGCAGGTCTCGGTCGCCGTCGGGCTTCTCGAAGTAATCAGGCTCAGGAAACCGCTCCCGCCGCGCCGCGAACAACACGCCCCTCTCGTCCACGCTCTCCGACAGCGGGGTTGCAGCCCGCTCGGCGTTTGTCATCCTGTCGCGTGCGCCCGGAATGCGCGCTTCTACCTCGCCCGGTTGCTTTCTGTGCATCGCTTCGGAGTTCTCTGGAACGACGGGCCGATGCACCCGCAGACGGGCTACATCCGCTCAGCGGTTCCGCATGGCGTTGGGAAACAGAGCGCGACGTTTCTGTGAAGAGGGCGTTGCGAATTTTCACGTCGTCGCCTCGCGCGTGCTACAATGACACTACGCGCCGCACACCAGACCCGCTTCAGGGCGAGGGCGGCCCCGAGGAGACTTCGAACCCATGCACCTTTTCTCAAGCCGACATAAGCAGCCCGCGCTGATTTGCCTGTTGACGCTGCTCGGGTGGGCCGCCGGGAGCCTGGCCGGGCTGACCCCAGCGGACGCCGCTGACACCTGGACGGACATCATCCCCGGCGTACGCCACCTCCACCGCGTCACATCCATGCCGTGGAACATCCACGTCCTGGTGGTGGACGTCACGAACCCGCACGTGCGCGTCGGGGCGCTCATCAAGAACGAATCCGGCGACTCGGACACGCTTGGCGAGATTACCAGCGGCATGGCTTCGCGGCACAACGCGCTTGCGGCGATCAACGGCGACTACTTCGAGTCCACGGGCACGAAGAACCATGTGCCGCAGGGCATCTGCATCTACGACGGAACCTACCTGACGCAGACGGGCTTCGTCACGAACCGGGTTTCGTGGGCGATGAACGGGGCTACGCTCGAGAGCTTCATTGACGTGTACGGCACAACCTACCCGTGCACCCCGCCGTCGTGGATCACCAACTCCGTGAGCGGCGGCCCGCGTTTTCTGCGCGGCGGGGCAGTCTCGATAGAGAACACGTCGGGACTTCCGGACGCTTACTCGCGCCAGCCGCGTACGGCAATCGGCATATCGCAGAACAAGAAGACGCTGTTTCTGGCGACGGTGGACGGGCGGCAGTCGGGCTTCAGCGTGGGGATGACCTGCCCGGAGTTCGGCGCCCTGCTTCTTGAGTTGGGGGCGTGGGACGCAATCAACTTCGACAGCGGCGGCTCGACGACGTTCTATCTGAACGGCACAGTCCGCAATCGCCCGTCGGACGGTTCCGAGCGCAGGGTCGCCAACGCCGTCGCGGTCTGGGACACCTTCAACCAGGGACCGAACCCGACCGTTACCGTCGGGACGGGCTTCGAGAACCCGCCCTTCGTGACCGGCACGATCAACGCTCAGGACGGCTGGAGCGGCAGCGGGACAACCTGCGCAGTTCAGAGCGCGGAGAAGTACGGCGGACAGCAGGCGCTGCAGGTGGACCAGGGATACGCTCAGAAGAGCATCACGACATCCTCGGACAAGGTGCAGTGGATTGACTTTCGGGCGAAGCGCGTGGGCGGGCAGGGCAGCGGAGTCTGCTATTTCGGCCTCAACTCGAGCACGCTCTTCGGCGGCGTGGGCTTCCAGAACGGCGGCTATATCAACTACTACAGCGGCAACACGGTGGGCGGCGGAATCATGAAAGCCGCGGCCCCCTACACCGTGGGGCAGTGGTACAAGATATCCATCCGCGTGGACTACAAGAACAACAGGTACAACGTCTATATAAACGGCCGGCAGTATGCGGTAGGCGTGCTCTACAAAGACGCAGCCTCGACGAGCGGCCTGGGATTCATCAAGTTCGACGAGACCGGCACGGGCTCGATGATTGTTGACGACGTGTACGTGGGGACGACGCGCTTCGACTTCCCGAGGACAGAGCCGGACACGGGCACGATTCCCCTGAACGGATACCGCTCGTTCGTGATTAAGAACGCGGCATCGGCATCGGGATGGACAGTTGTGGATGAGCGCAACGCTTCCGGCGACCCTGCCGCCGCCGGATCGGTGGCGGTGATTGACGTGAACGGGATTGCCACCGCAACGGGCACGGGCAGCTTTGCGGTTCGCGCGACCGACCAGGATGGCAGGCAGGACACAACAGGACGCATCACGGTCGTCCCGTCCCTGGGTGTGGCGGCTGTTCGGGCGCTGGGTTCCGGCTCGGCGGCGACGCTCGGCAGCGCCGTGGTCACAGCAGCATTCGATGGCTTCTTCTACGCCAGTCAACCAGACCGGGCCGCAGGCATACGCGTGAACTCGTCCACGCCCGTCCTGATGGGCGATCTGGTCAGCGCCATCGGGACGGTTCAGGACGTGGATGGCGAGAGGACGCTGGCGGCCGCGACGGTACTGCAGGGGCCGGCCGGAACGCCGCTTGTGCCCCTCGGCATGAACGGGCGCGAGGCGGTCAACGGTTGGCAGGGGCTCGACCCGGCGGGGCTGCTCGCGACGGTATGCGGGAAGGTGACGCGTATTGAAGCCGACCGCTTCTATCTGAACGACGGCGCGGCGGCGGGAGACGGGCTCCCGGTGCTCTGGGCCGGGCTTGCGCCGGAGACGCTCGGTGAACTGGCTTCGGTGACCGGTCCTCTGGGCGCCAGTCTTGAAGGCGGAGCGTGGACGCCCGCGCTGCGCCCGCGGTCAGCCTCGGATATCGTGAACAAAACACCGTGAACTGAGGC
>JAGVUD010000410.1 GCA_019136435.1 Armatimonadota bacterium
GGGCAAGATCGCGGACATCTTCTATCGCCCCGCGGTTGTGCTGCGCCCCGAGGACGGTATCTGGAAAGGCTCCGCGCGCAGCATCGAGGGCTTCAGCCTTGCGGAGGCGCTCGACGAACTGCGTCCGCTTGTTTCCGGGGGCGGGCACGCAATGGCGGCCGGAATGCACTTTGCCGCTGACGACCTTACAGAAGTTCGCAGGGCTTTCAACGCACTGGCGGACGAATGGCTGACCGAGGAGGATTTGCTGCCGCGTCTGGACATTGAGATGGAGTTGGACATCGAAGATGTCGGGCCCGCGCTGGCATACGAAATCGAGACGCTCGCGCCCTTCGGCGTCGGAAATCCTGAGCCGCTGTTCGTCACCCGTGGAGCGCGCCTTGCGGATGTTCGCACCATGGTTTAGTATGGGAGAAGAAGCGCTGGGCCTGGATCCGGCTCGAACGTACGCAATCTGCTACAATCTGAGAGTAGGCAGATTCAATGGGAGAGAGCAGACTGAGGTGATTCTGCAGGATATCCCGTCAGCCGAAGGGCTAAACAGGAAGGACCAATCGTGAACGTTGAGGCCGAGCAGTACAGAGACGGCAGCAAGAACGCCGAGCTTTACGCGCCGCTCCTCGACGAACTGCTTGCCCGCGTACGGAGCTACAGCCCGGATGCCGATGCCGAACTGATCACCCGCGCGTTCTGGTATGCGGCTTCCTACCACGACCTCGACACGCCACCCCGCTGTACAGGGGAACCGTACTTCACCCATCCGATTGCAGCCGCCAGAATACTCACCGACGTCCAGATGGACAGTGTGAGCATCACAGCGGCGCTCTGTCACGATCTCATCGAAGACACGCGAGTGACCAGGGAACAACTCGAGGCGGACTTCGGCGTCGAGATCGCCACGATGGTTGACGGCGTCACGAAACTGAGGCTGGCCGACTTCGAGACGCAGGAACTGACTCCGGATGCAGGCAGGAAACGCGGCGTCGAACTGCGCCGCAATGCCGAGAACCTCAGGCGCATCTTCCTCGCGGTCGCCAAAGACCTCCGCGTGATGATGATCAAACTCGCGGACCGCCTTCACAACATGAGCACGCTGTATGCCCTCCCGCCGGACCGGCAGAAGAAAGTCGCAGAGGAAACGCAGCAGATTTACGCTCCCCTGGCGCACCGGCTGGGTGTCTGGACCTTCAAGTGGCAACTCGAAGATCTCGCATTCAAGTACCTCGAACCCGACAAGTTCGAGGAAATCGTCGAGAAGGTGGACCGAACGCGGGCTGATCGCGAGGACGAACTTCAGGAAGCGATAGGCATGCTGCGGGCCCGGCTGGAGGCGCAGAACCTTGAGGCCGATATCCACGGCCGCCCGAAGCACCTCTGGAGCATCTACCAGAAGATGCTCAAGGAACAGGTGGACTTCGCGGATATTTACGACCTTACGGCCATACGCGTCATCGTGGACACGGTCCCGGAGTGCTACGTCGCGCTGGGCATCGTGCACGACATGTGGATTCCTATTGCTGGCAGGTTCGACGACTACATCGCGCGCGCCAAGCCGAACATGTATCAGTCGCTTCACACCAAGGTGATCGGCCCACGGGGCATGCCGATAGAAATCCAGATCCGCACTGTTGAAATGCACCAGACGGCGGAGTTTGGGATCGCAGCTCACTGGCAGTACAAAGAGGGCGGGAGCGGCGGCAACGGGTTCGACCGCAAGCTGAGCTGGCTGCGCCAGCAACTCTTCGACTGGCAGGCCGACAACAAGAATGCCAACGACTTCCTCCGGGCAGTCGTCAACGACCTGTTCGCAGATCAGGTTTTCGTCTTCACGCCGCAGGGCAGGGTCATTGACCTCCCTGTCAACAGCACACCCATTGACTTCGCTTACAGGGTGCACAGCGACTTGGGACACCATTGTGTCGCGGCCAAGGAGAACGGGCGCATCATCCCCCTGTCGCATCCTCTTGCGAACGGCGCCATTGTCGAGATTATCTCGCGCTCGAATGCGGCGCCCAGCCGCGACTGGCTTACGTTTGTCAAGACCAGCCATGCCCGCAACAAGATCAAGTCGTATTTTCGCAGGCTAAACTTCGCTGAGAGTGTCACGAAGGGCCGTGAGCTTATCGAGAAAGAGATCGAGCGCCGGGGACTGGACCGGGCTCTGCTGAAAGGCGATGCTCTGGCCACACTGGCGCCCACCCTGAACAAGCAGAGCGAGGACGACCTTCTGGCCTCCGTCGGCTTCGGGCATATCGGGGCAGCAACCGTCGTGCACAAGCTTGCGCCGCCTGAAACCCCGCGAACCATTC
>JAGVUD010000429.1 GCA_019136435.1 Armatimonadota bacterium
GTCGTGTACTCCATCGCGCCAGCCCGCTCGAGGATGTTGACGATGTTGGCGACCGTGGACTGCTTCTGCCTGATGGCGACGTAGAAGCAGTAAACGCCCGCGCCCTTCTGATTGATGATCGTGTCTATGGCGATGGCGGTCTTGCCGGTCTGGCGGTCGCCGATGATCAACTCGCGCTGACCGCGTCCGATGGGGATCATCGAATCCACGGCCTTCAGGCCGGTCTGAAGGGCCTGGTTCACCGACTGGCGGTCAACGACTCCGGGCGCGACGGTCTCGATGGGCCTGCGCTCGGCGCTCGTGATGGGCCCCTTGCCGTCCAGCGGATCGCCCAGGGCGTTCACGACGCGTCCGACGACAGCCTCGCCGACCGGGACGTCAATGATGCGGCCGGTGCGGCGCACCTGATCGCCTTCGCTGATGTCCCTGTCCGGCCCCAGGACGACGCAGCCGACGTTGTCCTCTTCGAGGTTGAGCACCATGCCCATAACCCCGCCCGGGAACTCGACCAGCTCGCTGGCCATGGCGTCCGCGAGCCCGTAGATGCGCGCGATGCCGTCTCCCACCTGAAGGACGGTGCCGACACCGACCTCCTCCAAGCTCTTTTCGTAGTTCGCTATTTCAGCGGCAAGGACTGCCGCAACTTCTTCGGGCTTTATGCTCGAAGCCATGGTATGCCACTACACTCCGTGATGTTATTCCAACTATGATTGGCGCCGCGCGGGGAGTCCCCGCCCCGGCGCCTGGTTACGGCGTTCCCGACAGCGCTTTGGCGATCTGCCGGAGCTGGCCTTTCACCGAGCCGTCAATCAGGCGGTCTCCGATGCGCACGACCATGCCGCCGATAAGAGTCTCATCCAGCCTCTGCTCGATCTCGACCTGCGCGCCCGTGATCCGGGACAGCCGCTGCCGTGTTTCGTCGAGCTCTTCCTGCGAAAGCGGAACCGCCGAACTCACCGTGGCGCGCACGATTCCGCCGCGCTCGTCCGCGACTTTCCGGAAGGACGCCTCGATCGTCTCGATCACATCCACGCGCCGGTGGTCCACCAGCACCTGCAGAAACGTTAGCGTCACCGCGTTGATGCGGCCGTCAAACAGAGACCTGAGGATCCGCTTCTTCGGCTCCGCGGGCGCGACCGCGCCCATCAGCGCATCGCTCAGCCTGCCGTTCTCCTGAACAGTGCGCCGGACGAGCGCGAGGTCGCCCTTGACCTCGTCCACCACGCCGTACTGCGAGGCCGCCGCGTACAGCCCCGAGGCGTATCTGCGTACAACCCGGGGGTCAGCCAAGGCGGCCTCCATCGTGAATCGTCGAGCGCGACGCCATCAGTTCTTCAGGTTCTCCATCTGGCCGATCGTCTGCTGGATGAGATCGTGATGCTTCTCGGCGGAGATGGACTGCTGAAGCACCTTCTCGCTGGCCTGCACGACGAGCCCGGCGACGTTTTCGCGGATGCTGGCAAGCGCCTTGTCGCGCTCCCGCTCGATGTCGGCGATGCCGCGCTCCTTGACCTGATCGGCCTGCGCGCGGGCTGCTGTGAGCATCTCTTCTCTGAGCTGCGCGCCCTGCGCCGCAGCTTCCTGTATCTTCGACCGGGCTTCGGTTTCGATTTCCGTCAGCCGCTTGTCGAGATCGGCCTGCGACTGCGCCAGCCGCGCGGTCTCGTCGGTGATCTTGCGGTAGCCCTCGTCAATGTCCTCGCGCCGCTGGCGCAGGACCTCGCTGATGGGCCCCACCATGTACTTGCCCATCAGCCAGACCAGCAGCAGGAACGAGATGATGTTGGTCAGGATGACCTGAGGGTCAATGCCCAGAGTATGCAGCAGTTCCAACAGTTACCTCTTAAAGCCGACGCTTGCCGTGATGCCGCCGGGGCTCCCGGCGGTCCGCCAGTTCGAACTATTTTGCAAGAATCTCAAGGACCTTTTCCGTCGCCGGAAGCTTGCCCTGCAGCATGAAGAACACGAGCAGCGCGTAGATCACGAGCGACTCAATGAAGCCGAGCGCGATCATCATCGCGAGCTGAATCTTGCCCGCCGCCTCGGGCTGGCGGGCGATTCCCGCCATAGCCTGTCCGCCGACGAGACCCTGGCCGATGCTGGCCGAGAGAACGGCGACCGAAACGGCAAATGCAACTCCGATAGCCAGAGCGGCAAAGTATCCCATAGTTGTCTGTTACCTCCGTACCTTAGTTTGCGCCGGTGCTAGCACCGGTCCTCGACGGGCTCCGCTCCGGCCCTCGCGAGTCTCCTGGGGGAGTCGCCCCGGGGCCGCGGCCAGAGCCCGAAACTGACTTCAGCGCGCGTCGGCAGCGGCAGCGCCGGATGGCGCCGGCGCGTGCGCGGCGTGCCCTTCGTGCTCCTCATGTCCGGCGCAGATCACCACGATGTAGCCCGCCGCCAGCACCGAAAACACCAGCGCCTGCACAACCGACGTGAAGAGCCCGAACAACTGCATCGGAAACTGAATGGGGATGAGCTTGAAGCCGCCGATAGCGATGGGGCCCAGCAGCGCGAGCTGCAGCACGACGGTCTCCTCCCCGAATATGTTGCCGAAAAGACGGATTGCGAGCGAAACGGGCTTTGCAATCTCGCCGATGATGTGGATCGGCAGCATCAACGGCCCCAGCCAGAGCGGCTCGCCCACGAAATGCATAACGTACCCGCGCAGCCCGTTCGCGCGGATGCCCTGCATCTGAACGTAGATGATGGTCACGATGGCCAGCGCGATCGTCATGTTGAGCGTTGACGTCGCCGGCTTCATGAACGGGATCATACCCATCAGATTCATCACCAGAATGTAGAGGAACAGCGTCACCAGAAACGTGACGTGCCGCTCGCCGCCGGGGCCCACAACGCCTTTGAAGAAGCTCTCGAGACCGCCGACAAGAAGCTCGAGAAGGTTCTGCAGCGGCCCGGGCACCTTCGTCATCCGGCGGGTAGCGACGAAGCCGGTGATGACGAGAAAAGCTATGGCGATGAACGAGTATCCGACGTAGAGCCAGGGGCTCCCGTGGACAAGGCTGCTCGCCTCCTCCGCGTGTCCCGCGGCTTCCGGAGAAGCCATGGCGCCCTGCGCCGCCAGAATGAGAAGTGCGCCCAGAGGCAGCGCCCCGCGGGCTCCGCCGATGTGCGAACAGACTCTGTGAGTATTATCCTGACGATGATGCAATTGTCTGAAATCTGAAATGTATTACCGGCTCGCGCGCAGTGCGGCGAACGCAAGGGTCAGCGGCGCCGTCCCGAGCCCGGCCACGAACGCCGTCAGATCGAGCTGCCGCCAGCTCAGGGCCAGCGCAAGGCCGAAACCCACAACAAGCAGCCGCCCCATCAGCAACCCCGCCCTCAGAAACTTGCCGCTCCCGAGCCCTTCTCCGCGCGACGCTCTCAGGCCTGCCTGCACGTACGATGCCGCCGAGAGCCCCACGAGCGCAATAGCCAGCGCGCCGAGGGCCGCTCCGGCAGCGAAGCTGACGCCGGCCGTCCAGCCGCCGAAGGCACCCGAGGCAACAACCCCCGCGGCCAGCACGGCCGCCGTGGCGGAGATAAAAGCAGTCCAGAACGCCTTCAATGCGGGATGCCTTAGCGTGAAATGCGGCTCACGATTCGGAACACCTCAAGGAATCCCGCGGCCACTCCCATCAGGGCGAAGACGATCATTCCCCACGGATCGGACCCCAGCTTCCTGTCCAGCCAGGAGCCGAAGAAGAAACCGATCGCCGGGGCGGCCACGAGCAGGGCGCCCACCGTGCTGGCCATACCCGCGTACGCCATCCACTTGTAGTCCCTGTTGTCCTTGTCCATGGCAGGAATGCCCTTCCGAGCCTGCCGGGCACTGGCGTGCAATCCAAGCCGTTGCCCCTGGAGGCCCGGCGCACAACCAGGGAGTATATCACACCGGATAACGATTCTGCCGTTGCATTCGGCCCGTCCGGGCAGGCGCATGGGCGCCCGTTCGTTGACTGCCCGCTGGCCGGTGACTATAATACCTGAGCCGCTTCCAGAACTCGTCTGGCGGACCGGAGGTGCACCGACGAAATGAACACTGTAACCCGTTTGCTGATCTGTGTCTGCTGCGTAACGCTCGCGCTTGGTTGCCAGCCCGCCGGAGCAGTCGAGTCCGGCGAGGGCGAGGCGTCTGCCGCCGCGGCCGTCCCGGCGCCGCTCGAGATTCTGGCCCACGCGCCCATTCTGGACGGCGTAATCGAGGACGACCAGTGGACCGTCTTCCACTCGTTCCCCGCCGGCGACAGTGCCGCCAGCATTTCGGCGGCGTGGGACGCAGGGCGTCTGTATCTGGCGGCCGACTGCCCCGAGACCGCCTCCGCCGTGTTCTATCTGGATGCGAACGCGGATGGCTGGCTCGTGGGCGCTGACAACTTCGAGATCAGGACGGTGACCAGCACGAGCGCGCCGCAGGTGACGGTGCTTCTGCACAACGCGCTTCAGGCCCCGGCCGCTGAGCCATCGCCCGTGGTGCTGGACGCCAGGGCGGCATTCAGAACAGTGGGGGCGCGCACAGTCGTCGAACTCGAGATTCCGGCGGCTCCGTCGAAAGGGCTTGTCTATGAGGACGGCAAGGCAATCGCCGTGGGCGCGGGAATCTGTCTCGCGTCCGACCCGTCGAAGATGATCCCCGCGGAACCGCGGGCCACCCTGAAGGCCTTCGTTCTGAAGGATGAGATTCAGCCCGTGGCCATCGAAGGGCTGAAGCTCGACATCCGCATGAAGGACCGCAAGCTGATTGCGGGGCAGACCCTGAGCCTGGACTTCCATGCCGACAATACCGCAACGGAACCGCTCGCCTACAGCAACTTCACCATAGGCGGCGAGCCGCGCGTGGCCGATCTGCTGAACGCGCTTCGCGTGCGCGGCGGCGTGCTTCAGCCGGGCAAGGGCATCAAGTGGGGGTTTTCGACGGGCCTTCCGGAGACCATGCCTCTCGGGACATTCTCGGTTCTCGGCGAAATGAACCTGGAAGACGGGCGGAAGGCCCGCGTGGTTTCGAGCTTCGATGTCGTGGAGCCCTTCGAGGCCGCGCTCGATACGGGGTCCGGGCCCCTGGTCCCCGGCGCGGAGCGCAAGATCGTCGTGTCGGTCAAGAACAACACCAACGGACCCGTCAACGGCACTGTGCGGCTGGTTCTGCCGCAGAGTCTGATGGGGGGAGTGACGAAGGACACGCTGAAGTTTTCGGTGCGCTCCGAGGGCAGCACGTCGCGCGTCGAGTTCAAGCTCAGACGCCCCGCGGACACGGCGGACGGCGAGCAGACGGTCGTTGCCGAGGTTGAGGTCAAGGGAGTATCGCGCCAGTTGGAGAGCGCCATCCTCCTCGGCCCCGTGCAGTAGCGCGTCAGGGGCTCCCGCTGCAGTCCGCGGGAGCAGATCGCTTCAAAAACTCGGGCAAGCGGCCATTGACTTTGCCGCAAAATGTGCCTATCATCCGTTTACGTGAACCGGGCCCTGTATATATTCGACCTGGACGGCGTGATCTACCGCGGCAACAATCCCCAGCCGTATGCGGCGGAAACCATCGCCGCCCTTAAGGCCCGGGGATGCTCCGTCTTCTACCTCACGAACAACGCCTCGCAGACAAGGCAGACTTTCGCCGACAAACTCCTCGGCATGGGCATTCCCGCGACCGCGGATGAGTTCATGACGAGTTCGTACGGCACGGCTCTGTGGTTCAGGGAGTTCGGCCACACGGGCAAGAGGGTGTACGTGGTGGGCGAGAACGGCTGCAAGGAAGAACTCACGCGCGCGGGGATGCACATCGTTGATTCGGACGACTGCCTGAACGCGGACTTCGTGGTTGTCGGAATGGACAGGTCTTTCAACTACGAAAGACTCAACTGCGCGCAGCAGGCGATACTCCACGGCGCAACGTTCATCGCCACCAATCGCGACCCGACCTACCCGATGGAGACCGGGCTTCGTCCCGGCGGCGGCTCGATTGTGGCGGCGGTGGCGACGGCGGCGATGCAGGAGCCGATCACGATCGGCAAGCCGGAGGTTTACTGCATCCGCCAGATTCTGGAGTTGACGGGCAAGTCGAGAGACGAGGCGGCGATGGTGGGGGACAGGCTGGACACGGACATCGCCGTCGGCAACCGCGCGGGCATTCATACGGTCTGCGTGATGGGAGGGGTGACATCGCGAGAGGAAGCAGAGTCGGCGGAAGGCGAGCACAGGCCGGAGCGGATCATCGAGACGCTCCGGGAGCTTCTCGAGCCGCAGTGATGGCGTCCCGGAGGCCGTCCGAGACTCCGTTCATCGCGGCGGTTGGCGCGGCGGACTCTTCGGGGACGATGGGGCTGGCGGCCGCCAGCCTGACGGCGGTGGATTTCGGCATGACCGCGGCCTGCGTGACGGCCTGCGTGGTGGCGCGCGCGAGGAACGGAGAGGTCAGGGCTGTGCACGCTGTTCCCCCCCGCATCGTGGCGCGTCAGATGGATGCCGCCGCCGCGCTGAAACCCGGCGCGGGCGTGATCGGGATGCTGGCGCGTCATCAGACGCTGGCCGCGGTTGCCGAGCGCATCCGCCGGCGCGAGATGCGCAGATGGGTGCTCGACCCGGTGACCGGGGTGAGCGCGGGCCGGCAACTGATGACCGCGCGGGGAGTGAAGCTGCTCTCGCGCATTCTTGTGCCACTGTGTGAGGTCGTCTGCATAGACGCAAGGGGCGCGGGCGTGTGGCCGGGCATCGAGATCGGCGGAATACCCGGGGCGGCGCGGGCGGCTGAGAATCTGCTTGCGGAGGGCGCGGATTGGGTGCTGGTGCGCGGAGCGGGGTCCAGCGAAGGGAAGAGATGCCTGCTGTTTGGCGCGGAGCAGCTTGATCTGGACTGGGAGGGAAAGACCGCGGCCGACGGCGACCGCCTCAGCGCGGCGATCGCCTGCGGGCTTGCGGACGGCTTGCGGGCGCCGGAGGCTGTGATCCGCGCGCACGAATATCTTGGCAGTCTGACGGCAAGGAAGCCGGCCGGGAACGGGGCGGCCGGAGTGAGGAGCGAGGCAGGAGATGACTAAGTTTATTTTTGTGACAGGCGGCGTCGTGTCTTCCGTGGGCAAGGGCATCACGACCGCGAGCCTCGGGCGGCTGCTGAAGAGCCGGGGGTTCAAGGTGACGATGCAGAAGCTCGACCCCTACATCAACGTGGACGCGGGCACTATGAACCCGTACCAGCACGGGGAGGTCTTCGTCACCGACGACGGGGCGGAGACGGACCTCGATCTCGGCCACTACGAACGCTTCGTTGACGAGCCGCTGAACCGGAACTCGAACGTCACCACCGGCAAGATCTACGGGGCGGTTATCGCTAAGGAGCGCAAGGGCGACTATCTGGGCGGCACGGTGCAGGTCATCCCGCACATCACTGACGAGATCAAAGGCTGCATCCAGCGGGTGGGACAGGATCCATCGGCGGACGTCGTGATCGTGGAGATTGGCGGAACGGTGGGCGACATCGAGGGGCTGCCGTTTCTGGAGGCGATCCGTCAGTTCCGCAAGGACGCCGGGCACGAGAACGTGCTGTACGTCCACGTCACGCTGATTGCGAGCGTGGGGCCGTGGAGTGAGCTGAAGACCAAGCCGACGCAGCACTCGGTTATGAAGCTGCGCGAGATCGGGATTCAGCCTGACATTCTTGTTTGCCGGAGCAAGGTGCCGGTGTCCGACGAGATGCGCGACAAGCTCTCGCTCTTCTGCGACGTTGACAGGGAAGCGGTGATCCAGGCGCTGGATGAGGGCACGCTCTACCGGGTGCCGCTCGCGCTCGAGGACGAGGGCCTCGCGAAGCTGGTCTGCCAGAAGTTGCGTCTGGAAGAGCGCGAACCCGACCTTGCCGACTGGCGCGCAATGGTGGAGACGCTGGAGCATCCCCGCCGTCAGGCCACAGTCGCCATTGTCGGGAAGTACACGGGCAACGGCGACGCTTACATCAGCATCGCGGAGAGCCTGAAGCACGGCGGCGTCGCGAACGAGGCGGGCGTCAAGATCATCTGGATCGACTCGGAAGAGCTGGAGTCGCAGGATGTCGAGAGCGTGCTCGGGAAGGCGGACGGGATCATCGTGGCCGGGGGCTTCGGCGGGCGCGGGGTCGAAGGCAAGATCGCCAGCGTCCGTTTTGCGCGGGAGCACGATGTTCCGTTTCTGGGGCTGTGCTACGGCCTGCAGATGGCGGTCATCGAGTTCGCGCGCAATGTCTGCGGTCTGGAAGGCGCAAACACTGAAGAGGTCGCGCCGGACAGCCGATACCCGGTGATTCATCTGCTTCCGGAGCAGGAAGGGATTACGGAGAAGGGCGGCAGCATGCGTCTGGGCGTGTATCCGTGCCGGCTGCTGGATGGGTCGCTTGCGCATCGCCTGTACGGACAGGAGCTGGTCTCCGAACGGCATCGCCACCGTTACGAGGTCAACAACGCGTACCGGCCAGACATGGCAAAGGCGGGAATGGAGTTCTCGGGGGTATCCCCGGACTACCGGCTGGTCGAGATTATCGAGCTACCCTCGCACCCGTTCTTCATAGCCTCGCAGTTCCACCCCGAGTTCAAGTCCCGTCCGAACCGGGCGCACCCGCTTTTCCGGGGGCTGGTGGAGGCTGCGCTGAAGTACAGGAGCGGCGTCAGGAACGGTACGAACGGATCGGCGCGTACAAAGAACGGAAAAGCTTCGGCCCCGAAAAAGGCCTGAAGGCATCACACTGCTGGAGGTATTGTTATGGCCCTGTCACAGGCGAAAGACCTGACAAAAGAGTTCCCCCGCAGCCCGGCTGAGGAGATGGGGGGCTACGTGCTCCTTGCCCGCATTGTGGACAAGTGCCGTGCCGCCATCGTCGGCACGAACGGGGAGTACAACTACAACTGCCCGCTCGATCGCCAGTTCTTCGACTTCACGGGCATTGACGCGGAAGAGATGAAGGCGCTGATCGCGGGCGGAGCAGCGGATGACGAGGTCGCGCGGTGGGCGCGGTCGAAGGATACGGCTCACTCCGACGCCGATCTGATGGCGTGGTGCTTCGATCAGCGCAACCGCGGCCCCCAGACGGCTGAAGAGAAGGCCCACTTCGAGAACCTCAGGCGCTCGGCCTGCCCGGACAGGGTGTACGCGCGGACGTGGATGCAGGTTCTGGACGCGGAAGAGGGGCGTTTCTAGGAGCTTTTTCTAGTCCCAGCGGCCGGGGATCTCCGTCTGGCAGGCAGGACACCTGCCCGCCGCGATGACGTTTCGCGTGACGGTGAATCCCCGGCGCTCGATCAGGAGCGCCTGGCAGTTGTGGCAGCGGGTGTTCTCCCATCCTCCGGGCATACCGGGCAGGTTGCCCGCGTAGACGTAGCGCAGGCCCTCTTCCCTGCCGATTTCGCACCCCCTGATGAGCGTCCGCGCCGGTGTGCTGGCGGTGTCCGGCATCATGTAGTCCGCGTGAAAGGCCGTGATGTGCCAGGGAATGTCGGGGGACACGGAGGCGATGAAGCGCGCGATGTCCCGCTGCTCTTCGGGAGAATCATTGAACCCGGGCACGGTGAGCGTCACGATCTCTACCCAGAAGCCCATCTCAACAAGTGCGCGTATCGTGTCGAGCACGCTCCTCAGCGCGCCGCCAAGCGTCCGGTAGTTCGCCTCCCGGAAGGTCTTCAAGTCCACCTTGAACAGCTCGACCCAGGGACGGAGATAATCAAGCGCTTCTTTCGTGGCGTGCCCGTTGGATACGAAGGCGCCTGCCAGACCGTGCTCGTGCGCGATCTTGAGTATCT
>JAGVUD010000422.1 GCA_019136435.1 Armatimonadota bacterium
CGTCAACATGTGGAGCGACGTTCCGCCGGAGCACTGGGGAAACTACAATCCCTCCGGACGGAAGGATGACCGTAAGGATGACTCGAGTATTACGCCCGCCGCTATGGCACAGAATGACTGCGGTTTGACACAGGAGGCGTAGCGGGGTGGGGATTTTGGGGAAAGGTTGCAAGAGGCTTGCAAAGGCCCGTCTCTGAGTCCCAGATGACAGGAAGGTGTGGCATCCCGGACGTCAGGTAGTCGTTCCACGCTCGGTATTCGATGGAGTTACGCGGAATGTAGGGGAAGAGGACATTCAGGATACGGCGGCGGCGCTGGCAGGCAGCGCATGGGGTGATGTGCAGAATGCGATGGATCCAATCCGCAACGGTGTCGCCAAAGCCTGTTTTCGCGGGAATGCGTAAGACGGGAATTCCGATGCTTGAGTGTTTGAGATAGGCGCATTTACAGGCAAGTTTGGTCACGAGATAAATCATAATGGCACCCACCACCACTTCGGATCTGGTCCCTTTAAAATGATGGCGTCACTGTGGGGGTTTGGGTTTGGTGGAGGCCCACTGTATATTTCATCGCAGTCCTCCGGTACAAATATTGAATACACGGCGGTTGTGTATCCAACAAATTCGGGCTCAGATTGTTCTCCACATGCATAGACCCTCTTGTAGTGGGTTGAGTTGTATATGTATGCTCTAAAATAAAAGGTTCCGGCGGGCATGTATCCGCCAGACCTTTTCCATTTGATTGCGCCCCACTCCTCAATGCCGAATTGATCTTGGAGCGTGACCCGCTGCCATACTGCCTGGCAACAACACCCTCTGATTTTGCCGTTTATGGTCAGGACTTTGCCGTTCTTGGTGAACCAGTTGTTCATTATGAGCACTCCTGGCCTTCAATGACGTCAGTCGGCGATGCTGCGCTAACGCTCTTGAGGCCAAACTTGAAGAGCGTGACGGAGCGTTTTTTAATGACCAGCTTGTTATTTGTTGAGTCCCATGAAACGTCGGTGACAACATCGAATGTCGCGCCGTTTTTGCCGGCAAGGTTTGCGTCGCTATTGAAGTCCCATGTGTCTGAATCGCCGGTAAGCGACTTGAAGTTGGTGTAGCCTGCGAGATCGATGTAGAAGCGCTTGTTTGGCGCGTCGTACTTGAAGAGGGATTCCAGCTCGAACAGGCCCCATTCGCCGGGGCTGGCATAGCCGTACACGCGTTGCGCGGTGCTGCTCTCGGGGATGTCGTCGACGCCGGCGAGGCGGGCCTTGAGCGGGTGGGTTTGATCGGTGGCCAGCCCGCGCACGATGCCGAGGGAATCATCCTCATCGCCTTTGTCCGGGAAACGGGCGGCGATGAACTTGCATGGGTATGGCGTAACGTTTCCGTCTCCAGGCAACACTACCCTGATGCGCACTGGAGCCCCCTGAACATCGGCGCTGTTGAGGTCTATCAGCGGCTCGCCGCCGATCCACTCAGTATATGTTACCTCTATAGGCTCCGGAGGTTCTGGGATAGTCTGCACCGGCAACCCCTCTCCTGGGAATGGATCAACACGGATCGGGACATCGGCTCCGTAAGGGGCGCAGGCAAGGATCTGCGATTTTTTGAACACGGCGACGTCGCCGAGGCCGCTTTTCACAGGAAGGAGAACCTCTTTGAGGCGTATGTTCCGTGCGATAGCAGCATCGTCGGGGTCTTCAAACGCGATGCCTGTGAGACCATCAGTAAGATCGATCTCGACGCTGTGCGGAACGGGGGCGACGGGGTTGAAGAATACCTTGCGGATGAGGCACTCGACGTTGCCGCCGTCGCGGCTGCCGGGGAGCCCGACAATGCCGGCGTCGCCGCCGTCTGTCTGCTCGACCTCTCCCTGTTCCTGCGGCTCTGACAGGTTGCGCGTCATGGTGTAGCGGCGGGATCGGCACGACCGATAGAAGGCTACGCGGCTGTCGATGTCGATCCACTGCGGAACGCCGAACCGGATCGTTGTGCGGCCGTTACCGAGATTCTGCGCGACGCTGACGATCATGGCCTGCATGGCGGCCCACTCGGCTCGGCCGCCCGTGATGTTCAGCGTCATGCCGGGGCCGACGCCCACCGGCGCGTCGTGGGCGGCAAGCGTGATCTCGCCGTCGTAGTGGAGCTGCTGCCATTCGGCCATGAGGAGGGCGGCAAGGCCAGACGGGATGCTTTCGCCGGAATCGTAGGATGTCAGCTCTTTCTTTTTGTAGGTCTTGGTTGCGCCGTCTGTGACCTTGAGTTTGACGACCAGTTTTTCGACGCGGATCTCGTCGGGTAGCACAAGCGGGCCTGTCACGATCTGGGCGTCGCAGGTGAAGGTGGCCTCGGCTTCTTCGACGCCCATCCATTCCTGCACGGCGCCGGCAAGCAGCAGGTTTGGCAGCGTGGCGTTGGTGGACGGGTTCATGATCCCGACGTCGGTGATGTTTTCAGCGTTCAGTTGAGGGCACCAACGCGCCCACCATGACGCTGAGCTTTTGTTGGCATTCCAATTGATGGGTTCGGTTTCGAGAGACTGTGATTTTTCAACATACATGGCCTGCATCCCGGCCAGATCGTATGTGGCCCAAAGCACGTCGGATTGCGAAAGGCGGGCGGCGCGTTCCTCATCCGTCTCGCCGGGCACCACCGGCGCGTAATCGACAACGGTCGACATGCCGCAACGCTCGCCTGTCGACCACGGCTTCTGATACGCGATGGCGACGGCGGGCGGGATGAGGTCTTCACGCGAGGTGATGGCGACGGCCTCTGACTGGGCGGCGGCAAGGGGGACGGTGAACGATGGCAGTGACTGGCGCGCGGCCACGCGGACGCGCGGCTCGCGCTCTGAATAATCCACCCAGGCGACGCTGTGAGGGTGGTAGGACAGGCATGTCTGGACGGCCTGCGCGACGGAGATGTTGGACTGCTCGTCGGACGGCGGCGTGAAGCCGGCGGCGATGTCGCCTTCCGCCGGCTCGGCGCACGGGCAGCCGCCCGCGCGCGCGACGGCGATGCAGCGTTCGATCTGGGCGCCGGTGGAGACCGGGCCGGCCGGCGACCAGAAGAGCACGGCGCGGGGGGCGGAGGCCGTGACGTTGGCGCCGTCTGTCCAGTCCTGGCGCATGACGGTCTTCTCGAACCAGTCCCAGATGCCGTTGATGACGGCTGTCCCCGCTGCCCCGAACCCTGCGGCGCGGCGGGCGAAGGGCTGCATGCGCCCGAGGAACATGTAGGCGGCCGACCCGCCTTCGGCGCGGCGCATGCGGACGATGGCGTTGAAGGAAAAGATGGCGTCGTCTGTGAGGATGTTCTGCCCGCCGCACTGGAGGATCAGCTTGTCGACGCCGCCGTGGATGCGTTCGAGCGCGATGGAGGTGATGCCGAGGTCTTCGGCGGCGTACCATGTCTCGGCGTCGGCGCTGGGCCGGGCGACGCAGAATTCGTAGACGGCGCTCATTGTCTCTTGCTCCTTTGTTCGGCGTTCTTGACGGCGGTTTCTAGCCTGGCGAGCTGGGCGGTGATCGAATCGAAGACGCCTGCCAGTTGCTCGGGTTTCATTTTTGAGAGCTGGTCGTCAAGCTTGGCGGCAGAGGCGGAGAGGCGCGCCGCGCCTTTCGCCTGGTCATCCATGCGGCGGTCGCGGATCTTGGCCTGGTTCCACGCGCCTTGGTGCGGGTAGTCGGCGCGTTGCGGATCGAACGCTTCGGCGGCTGCGGAGAGCGAGGCGGACCTCTCGGACAGGGATGATGACGCGGATGAGGCGCGGCGGCGCAGGTCGCCGAGGCGCTGCCCCCAGCGTTCGCGGACGGCGGCGGTTTCGGCGTCTGAGGTGTTCTGATCAGCGAGGGCTTCGGCGGCGGAGAGACCGCGTGTGGCGCGGACGCCGGCGGCCTGCACGCGGATGCCGGCGGCTTTTTCGGATGTGCGGGCGGCGGCAAGGGCGTCGGTGAGATCGGCAACCTGCTTGTCTAACTTGGCGAGCTGAGCGGTGAAGGCGGCAACCTCTTGTGTTGCGCGCTTGCGTTCTTCTTCGTCTTTGTTCATGGGGTCGGCGCGAGCCGTGGAGCGCGCGAGTTGCGCGGCAATCAGGTCGCGGGCGGCGACTGATGAGCCGAGAGTCTGCTCGATGTTGGCGCGGCGGCCGGAGATTGCGGCGAGATCGTCGCGGGCGGCCTGTTCGGCGCGGATCGCGTCCCCGGCGCGCTGGCCGAGTGCGGCGCTTTCGCGCAGGCCGGCATAGCGGGCGCGGACGGCTGCGGCGCCGGCCTGATCACCCGGCGCGACGCGGGCGAGGTCGGCCTTCTCGCGGCGCTCAAGCTCCATCGCGGTGACTTCCTGGCCGGCGCGGTTGAGATCGTCCCGGCGATGCTGTCGATTCGTTTGGCACCGGCATCGATCTTGGCGTCTGTCAGACCAGCCATGAACTCCTGGAGCTTCTTCTGCGACTCTTCGACTTTGCGCTGGTAGGACGCCCATGCCGAAACGCCCATGCCGACAAGGACGGTGGCGAGGCCCGCCAGGCCGCCGGCGGAGCCTTCGGCGAGGGCTTTGATGACGCGCAGGCCGGCGCCCATCCGGGCGGCGGCGGGGCCGCCCTGGCCCATCGCGCCGGTGAGCGAGCCGACCATCTCGGCGGCGCGGCCGGTGGACTGGCCGAACTGCTGGGCGTGCTTGCCGGCCTTGTCCTGCTCCTCCCCGGCCTTCTTGGACGCCTTGCCGATCTTCTCGATGTCTTTGGCCGCGGCGTCGGCGCCTTTGCCGTTGTATTCGGTGTCGATCTTTAGCTGCAGTTCCTGGGCGGTCATGGGGCTCCTTTCTGGGCGCGGCGGCGCGAGCGCATGAGGGCGAGGCGGCGGGCGGCGAGGCCGAGGACGACGTTCTCGGGCGGCAGCACGGTGGGGTCGCCGGGCACGGGCTGGGTCTTGCGGACGAGCCAGAACATGACGGTGCCGAGGTGTTCGCGCTTCTTGGGCTTGCGCACGAGCGCGGCTTTGTTCTGGGCGCGGAAGACGACGATGCGGAGGTCGTTGAACTCGAGGGGGCTGCGGCCGTAGGCGTGGGCGTGGGCGGGGATGGCGAGGGCTTTTTTGTTGACGGGCTTGATGCCTTCGGGCGCGCCGGCGTAGCGCAGGGCGACCCCCTGGTGCGCGACGGTGACGGTGACGGACTTGTCGTCGTGCGTGAAGGATACGGCCTCTGCGGCCTTGCGCCAGAAGTGGGAGCGGCGCCCGCCTTCCGGGTATGCGTGCGCGTTGCTGGCGTCGCGGGCGCGGAGGTGGCGCTGCAGGAGCCTTGCAACCTCTGCGCCGATGGCGGCGCGCTCGTCGTCCGTGACGGGGCCTGCTGCTTCGCGGGCAACGGAGATCACGGCTTCGCTGTTTTCGATTTTGATGGAGACGTTCATACCTGTGTGAGCACTCCGTTTTCAAACGCGGCGTTGGGGAATTGGGCGAGGATGGCGGAGATGAGGTCGGGGGAGCCGTCCGGGAGGCTGGCGACGAGCGGGTTGGATTCGCCGAGGTCCATCGGCGCGGGCGTCTCGCCGGGCGCGATCAGGCCGTAGGCCTCGCAGGTCTCGCGGTCGACGTCTTCGGTCTCGCGCTTGCTGCCCCACGCGAAGGGCGGGTAGGGATAGCCGAAGATGCTGAGGCGTTTCCAGCCGGGGTCTGACTTGAGCGCGACGAAGTCGCTGCCGAACGGGCCGGGCAGGCCGGCGGCGCGCCAGCGCGCGCCCCACCATGCGTCGCCGCGCGGCTCGTCGGCATACGACGGCAGCAGGCGCTGGCCGGGGAACTCGTCGAGCGCGCCGGGGGCGTTCATCTGCTTCGCGTGGCCGTAGTTGCGGGCGAACGACACGGGGTAGTCGAGCTGGGCGCGGATGCGCTGCTCGCTGCGCAGGTCTTTGATGCCGCCCTCGTCGCCTGCGGTGGGCTGGTAGCCGATCTGTTCGAGGTGCGCGCGCAGCAGCATGCGGGCGCGGGCCTCGGTCATGTACTGGCCGGGCTGGCGCGGCGTGCCGTCCGGGTTGTGCTCGGGGTCGAGGATCATCTGGATGATGTTGTCGAGCACGGTGAGGTGGCGCGATGACTCGACGCGGGCGGAGAAGACGGCGCGGCGGCGGATGAGCGGGTCGATCTCCATGATCTCGGCGGACGACAGGGAGGCGGGCAGAAGGTCGCGCACGGCGCGGTCTTGAAGCGCTTCCGCGAAGGTCGTGGGGGCCAGGAGTGTGGAGGGGACGGTCGGCATAGTCGGGTTTTCCGCGACCACTGGGTGATCGCGGAAATGGGTGTGAAACTAGCGGGCGGCTTGAGTGTAGCCGTCTGCCGTGACCAGGACGGGAAGAGAAACATTTGCGCCGGTGAAGCCGCGAAGGCGGAGGGCTGCCCACAGGTCATCACGGTTGGAGGCGTCATCAATGTTGATGACGGCCACATCAGGGTGCGCCGCGCGGTATGCTTGGCAGCGAGAACAGGAGGGGCGTCCGTAAACGCCTTCTCCTGACGGCCCTGGAGCGCCGTTGTAGCCTGCAGGGTCTGCGTCGGTATCGCCGTCAACGGCAACCACAGAACCGGAGTTTGCGGGGGCTGCCTGAGAGGCGGACGGCGGCGCGAGAGCGGCCGGAGCGCCGCCTGCCAGGACAGGGGCGAGCGCCGCGCCCAGCGAGACCAGCGATTGGATCGCCTGCGCGGACTTCTGCTGGCTGTTGGCGGTGTCGAAACTGACGCCGGTGCTGTCGTTAGTGGAGGGGCCTGTGACAGCGACGTTCGAGAGTGCGGCGGCGGAATCCGCGCCGGTGCCGAACGCCCACACGTCCGCGCGCTCGCCGTCTGATCTGGCGCGGATCGCGACGCAGCCGGTCGCGGCGAGGCCGAGCGCGACCAGCGCGAGCGACGCTTTCGCGGCGCGGTCCGCGCGCATGCGGCGGACGGCGATATAAGAGGCGACGCCTCCGGAGGCGAGCGAGCCGAGGCCGGTGAGAAGCAGGGGAAGGTGTGCTGTGATCCAGTCGAGGCCGCCGAAGGCGGCCAGCAGCGCGGACACGGCCGTGCCGACGATGCCGATAGCTGTGGCGATGCGCGCGCCGACTGAAAGCGTCTTGGCCTCTTGCTCGTCGCGGGGTGTGATGGTGTTGGTTGTCGCGTCTTTCATGGTTTGTCTCCTTTTGGTTTGTTTTGTTGCGGCCGTACAGCGGCCTTAACGGTGAGAGTGAAAACTACATGCGCCCGATCACATCCATGACGGCTGCGGCCATCGCCTGATACCCCGCCTCGTTGGGGTGGATGTCGACTCCGTCGAAATGCTCGGGGCGCAGCACGGTGCCGAGATCGAGCGGCATGACGGGATTGGTATAGGGGATGCCGTTGACCACATCGGCGACGCAACCGATGGCGGCGTTGAGACGGCGAACGCCTTCAGCGGCTTCGGGATGTTTGTCAGGAACACCCATATAGGGATTCGGGTAGAGCATCAGCAGAACAGGTTTCGTATGCGCGATACGGGAAAGGACAATCGCGAGCGCGGCCATCGAGCGCAGCGTCTCATCGAGCGTGACCTTGCCGTCCGCGAGTGCGGCGAAAACATCGTTACCGAGTAACGAGCCGACGGCGATATCGGCATCCGACAAACAGACGGAAGGCAAACACTCGTTTTCCATCGACCACTGGAGGGCAGTCGATCCGCTCACGGCGAAATCGCCGTGCACGTTACTCAGGCACTTTTTGAACGCACCGTCTGTCTGACTATGAGGGATACGGCCAGCCGTATAGCTGTCACCGAAGAGAACAATTGATGCGTTTTTCATTTCTGACTCTCCTTTTTTTTGAGCTGTGCGGTCACATACATGCAGACCGCGAAGATGAGACACAGGGAAGCGGCTGCGAACGCCGCGTATCCGCACCGTGCGTGCAGTGCGTGGAACAATGGCGGCCGCATACACGCCAGGCCGACCAGCGCGAACACGCGCAGCCAGCTCATGAGCGCGCCCAGCGCGAGGCCGGCCGGGAACGGCCACGCGCGGCGGATCATGACGGCGCAGGCGACACCCACCCAGCCGCTCAAGATGACCGCGCGCAGCGACAGGCAGCCGTATTCCACGCGCACGGCGGTGTCCGCGCACAGGATCACGTCGCCGTTCGATTCCATCGCCGCGCAGCCGACGCCGGACCAGACGGCGGCGACGGTGCATGCGTAGAGGTTGCAGAGCGTCTGTATCACTTCGCGCCTCCATCGAGCGGCGGCATGGCCAGCTTCAACGGCGGCATGGCCAATTTCAGTGGCGGCTCGGCCTTCACTGGCTCACGCAGAAGAGCCGCACCCGGCAAATCCTTCACAGGAGCAACCCCGGTGATAACCCCAGTTTCTTTCACGGGCATCGGATCCGGCTCCGGCTCTGCCTGCGCCTTCGCGCTTTCTATCAAGAATCGCCCGCCGCGCACCTGCAACGCCCGGCCTTCTCCATCGACAAAATCACCGTCAATGCCTGCGTATATCTCCCCCTTGGCAATATCAACGAGCGCGAGCCCCTCGACGGTCAGCCCGTGCGGCCCGCCCAGCGGCACTTCATCCGAAACGACAATGTATCCCTCTACGCCTACAGGCATTTCAAACGTGTAGGAAAAGGCGTTCGGCGCAGTGTTGCTCGGGAAACTGCTGGACGTGTGCTCAACCCACCACCTCA
Organism: Armatimonadota bacterium; assembly: GCA_019136435.1. Classification (GTDB taxonomy): domain Bacteria; phylum Armatimonadota; class UBA5829; order DSUL01; family DSUL01; genus JAGVUD01. Next base: position 8,677 of record JAGVUD010000422.1, read on the forward strand.
TGCCGTCTGACTTCCGGCGCAAATACATCATGGACGCGGGCTCATCAGTGATTTCTCGGCTTGCTGTAATTTCCACTGTCCATGTTCCATCGCCATTGTTTTTCAGCCGCGTCGGTCTGGCTTTGAAGTTCTGGTTGTTTGGGTTGTTCAGCAGATTGACACGCAATTGCATAGCCTTCGGCTTCGCGATCTCCTTAGGTATGCTATTTGTGATAACAACAACCTCTCCATACAAGCCCTGAACACTGATAAAACCTTGCCGGATCGCAACACATAATTCCTCCCATTGTGTTTTGACTTCGTGAATCCAACATACCCATTCCTTTTTGAGCCTCATCCAACAGCGCACCTGCGGGGGGGCGGGCTTGCCGGGCTCCGCATCCGCCAGCGCGAAGGCGGCGGCTCCAAGCGCCAGAATAAACGCCATGCACAACGTAGGAACTGCGGGCCACTTGTGACGCCGAATGAGCCAGCGCGACAAGAATGCCGTAGCTACCCCCGCCACTGTAAACAGGACGGCGGCAAGCTCAAGTTGTGCTATCTCGTGAATTGTCATTCTCAATACCCGTAAAGCATGATGCTGATCGGATTGTTCGTATCCACCGCGAATCCGCCGCGAATGTTGAGCGTCACATTCGTCTGCCCGACCGCATCGAGCACGGTGATGTCATAAGACGCGCCGCCTGCCACACCGCCAACGATAGGCAAAGCGTTTCCTCGAAGAATGAACCCAGTTGCGGTTATCTTGAAAAAGCACTGACCCCATTCAAGCGGAACCGCCACCGTAACGCGATAACAAGCACCGCCGGACTGGCCGTAATCGGCAGGCGCCCCGTATTGATCGGGGTATGAGTTTGAGACCGGTATATCAGTAAAACCCGCCTGTTCAAGCTCGCGGTTGTATGTGCAATTGAACTCCGGCATCTGCGGAGGCACCGAGGCAAACCACTGCACGGCGTGGCACAGCCGGTTTGTCGGTGTGGTCTCAACGCTGAACCCCACCGTTTTCGATTCAATGTCATCTGCCGCCCCGACACCGCGTAACGCGGACAATGTGAAAACAACCTCCCACAATCCGTTGCTGGTCGCATCCACAACATCAGCGTATACCTGCGCCGCCGCGTTCGATGACGCTATGGCAAGCTCCATCGCGTTGCTCGCAACACTAGTTGCCTCGCTGATCTCGGCGCGGGCGGCGTTGAAATCCGACAAGGAAGGCAACGCGCCCACAGGACGAATCTCGCCGGACACGAGATTCGTGCCGTCGAAAACGGCGTTGTGGACTGTGAGGTCGTACCACGACTGGGCGCTGACTGAGAGCGCGAAGACGGACAGGATGTAAATGCAACGGCGTTTCATTTTTGGATCGGCTCCCATGCGGTTGTGAGCAGGTTCGTGTCCCAAACCTGCCTGTATGCGACACCGTCGCGCACCAGCGTCGGCGATGTTGAAATTGGGGCTCCGTTCAGAGTTGCCGACCCTGTCAGCGCGAGATTGTGAGCGGTTCCGTTTGTGGTGGCGACGCGGCTTGAGAGATCCGGATCGGGGATGTCCAGATTGTTGATCGCGTCGGTGATGTCTTCCCGCAGCGCAAACCGTCCCGAACGCGTGGGCCAATCGAAATGTATCAGTCCGGTCGCGAACGAGCAGTAACCGATCCCGCCGAAACTGAACGAAATGTTCTGGTTTTTGTTCGGCTCGAGCGTGATGGCCGCGCTGCCGATGTCCGTTCCGGATTGTCTCTCGTACCCGGACAGGGTGGTCAGAATCGTCGCGAGTTGTTTCCGCGTGTAGGTGGTCACGCAGATCGTTGCCGTTCCTGTGCCGGCACCGCCCTCGCTGAAGAAGTCGTCGAACGTTAGCGTCTTGGGATAGGCCTCGCCTGGCGGGCTCGTCCAGTACAGCCACTGGCCGTTGGCCGTGTCCCACAGCATGATTGTCGCGCGGCGCGTGCCGTCGAAATTCCCGGACCAATCGCCCTCGCTGAACGGAAAGGGATGCGGCGCCGTGCCAGCCCACGGGCGCGGGCTGAAATCGGCGGAGAGAACCACCACGTAATTCGTGAACACTCCCTCCTCGTAGATCTCCGGCGTGGCGCCGCTGAATCCGAGAATGCCGTTTCCGGATTCGGCGTAGAGGCGTTTGACGCGGTTGGTCTCGAGCGCGTCATGCAATGCGGATGCAAGGTCGTTGGTTGTGGCCCACGGGGCGTTGGTGAAGCTGATCTCTGAGAAGTCGATGGAGCGCGCGGGCAGCGGCAGGGTGTTTGGCGTGAAGCCGGGCGAGGGCAGCATGCGGATGGTGCCGGTGACGCGCCAGAGCGGGGAGGTGCTGCCGGAGGCCCAGATGCCGATCCAGTACGGGTACGAGGCCGCGCCGGTGTCCATCGCGGGCGTCCACTGCGCGGTGACGAGGCCGGCCTTGGGCGCGGTGATCTCGGCGGGGCGCTCCCACCAGACGTTCTGCGCGGCGTTGGTGTGCCAGTAGAATATGGCGGTGGCGCCGGTGAGGTCGAGCGGCCTGAGGCCGTGGCGCAGCGTGACCTGCATGGTCCACGATTCGCCCTGCTTGTATGTGCGCTGCACGGCGGTGTGCTGCTGCACGTTGACGCCCCACTGGTCGGTGAGCGCGCAGGCGGAGGTCAGCAGCAGGCAGTAGGCGGCGAGCGGCGGTGTGATGCGCATGGTTGGCTCCTATGGGGCTGGGGGTCCGGCGGCTTCGCGGACGGGGACGCCGCTGACGAAGTGGAACACGATGTCGAGCGAGCAGCCGTTGCGGCGGGTGGCGAGCTTCTGCAGCACGGTGTCCGGGTAGACTGTTTTGTAGCCGTCTTCCTCCCCGGTGACCTCGACGGCGGCGGGGCCGCGCGGCAGCAGCCCCGGCATGGCGCGGGCGTGGGCCTTGGCCTCCAGGTCGGTCGTGAAGCGGCGCTCGACCCAGAGCGCCCAGGTGTGCAGGCCGTTGCCGCGGTCGAGGGGCTTGGCGGTGTCCGCGCCGATGGGGCGCAGCGGGTCGACGGCCCACTCGGTGTCGGTGTCGTCGGAGTCGCCGAGCGGGCCGGTGTAGTAGCCGGGCTCGCCGGGGTGGCCGAGGCCGTGGCAGATGACTGTGTCGCCGGAGCTGTGTCTGTGGGTGATGGTCATGTTACGTTGCGGGGGTGATGTCCACGTCTGCGAGTTTGGTGGCGGTGTCTTCGCCGGCCGTGACGGGCGTGCGGAAGGCGCGCCAGGTGAGTTCGCCGGAGCGGGGCTCGTTCTCGCCGAACACGGCGGGCTTGGAGACGAGCCGGGCGCCGTAGAGCTTGGCGGTGAGGCCGGGGCTGTCTTCGGCCAGGGTGAGCGTGCCGGAGGGGCTGGACTGCCCGATGGCGCGCGATGACCCGGCGAGGGCGGCGCTGATCAAATCCTCGTCGCCGATGCTGATGGGGCGGCCGGTGACCTCGACGGCGGAGGTCTCGACGCGGAAGTCGTAGGTGCCGGTGTCGGGGTTGGTGCGCGGGCTGACGGTGTGCGCGGCGCGGAGCGTCCAGCCTTTGTCGTCGCTGACGAGGTCGAGCGGGGCGGCGAGGCCCCACGATGCCCTGCAGGGGAGGTGGACCCATTCGGTGCCGAGCGGGACGGCCGTGAAGGCTTCGTCGGCGGGCGGGGTGAAGAGCGCGCCCGCGGCGGTGCGGGGGGTGTTCTTGCCGATGATGCCGGTGATCTTGGCGGAGCCCTCGAAGCGCGGCCCGCCCGCGCCGAAGCGGACGGCGGGGAACTGGGTGACGCGGGCGTTGGCCACGCCGAGGATGCGGCCGGACAGCGTGTGGACGTAGACGGGGGAGTCGGCGGGGGGGAAGATCGACTCGCCGGGCCAGAGGGAGAAGACGCCGGAGAACATCCAGTCGAACAGCGCCTCGGAGAAGTTGCCTGCGGGCGTGAAGTCGATCTCGATCAGCTCGTCCGCGCGCGGGTCGTCGATCTGGCCGAAGCCGGAGACGTTCATCTCCTTGGGGCGGTGGACGAGCTGCACGGTGACGCTGCCGGTGCACCAGCAGTATTTCCAGGCGGCCTTGGCGCCGGTCTTGTCGAAGATGATGTGGGCGGGGCCTTCGAGGAGGGTGGTGCGGTCGATGGTCGGTGTGTACGGGGGCATGGTGTTCTCCTTATTCTTCCGCCAGCATGGATGCGGGCGGGGTGATGGTGTAGGCGGTCTGGAATGTGACCTCTGCGGTCTGGAGCTGGCCTTCCTCGCCGCCGAGGGTGTAGGACTGGACGGCGCAGACGCCGTTGCCGAGGGGCAGGCCGGAGAGGCAGATCATGGCGAGCTCTGCGGCGCGGCTGGCCGTGACGCCGGTGCCGGACGCGCCGCGGTTGGTGACGGGGTTCTCGGCGATGGCGACGGCGAAGGTGAAGGGGTCGAGGCAGACGGCGTGCGGCGCGGCGCTCTTGCGCGTGCCGGCGTCGAGCGCGACGACCATGCTGATGCCGGTGGAGCGCAGCGCGGATTCGACTTCTGAGGCGACGGTGCGCTTGTCGGCGTAGGTGCACGCGCCGGGCTTGGGCTGCGCGGTGACCGGCGCGAGCGGGAGGAAGGCGCGCAGTACGTCGCGGACGTGGATCTGGAAGGCGACGAGCGAGCCGTGCGCCTCGATGTCTGCGGCGGCGGGCAGGGCGGGCGGCGGCGCGCCGGTGAGCCAGATTTTTGAGGGGTCGAGCTGCATGGTGTCAGAGTCCTGATTGGGATTGGCGGTCGAGGAGGCGCCGCTTGGGGCGGAAGGCGGGCTTGGGGAATGAGCCGGAGGGCGCGGCGTCCTGCTCGGCGTCGTCGGGGTCGGTGTAGGCGAGGCGCCCGTCCGCGATGCGGCGGGACATGTCGAGCGCGTCGCGGTAGAGCTGGGCGCGGCCGTCGCTCACGGCCGCGCCGCCGCGCCCGGCGAGGAAGTAGTAGACCGCGATGTGCATGGCGTTGGGGATGAGGTCGGCGGGGAGCGTCCCGGCGGGGCCGATGACGCCGGTGTAGCCGGAGCGCAGCGCGGCGCGGAAGACGCCCACGGCGTTTTCGATGGCCTTGGCCGCCGGGTCTTTGCCTTCGGCGACGGAGGCTTCCTGCCAGGCGAGCAGCTCGTCTTCGAGGATCGCGTCGCGGAAGTCGTCGGTTGTCGGTTGGCGCCACATGGTGGGGTTCCGAAGTGCGTTAGTGCGTTAGTTCATTAGTGCGTTGGTTGACGCCCGCGCCGCCGGAATTGGCGGCGGCGCGGGCGCGGCCTAGTTGTTCAGGATCAGCATGACGGAACACTCGTTTGTGGCGGTGCCGCTGCGCAGCAGGCGGTCGCCGGCAAAGAGGTAGATGTTCGT
>JAGVUD010000213.1 GCA_019136435.1 Armatimonadota bacterium
AGACAGAAGAACATGCCTTCGCGGACATCAAAACTGCAGACGCCGGAGAAGCTCAAGATCGTGCTCGACGCTCTCGAAGACAAGAGGGCGAACGATGTGGATGTGCTCGAGGTGTCGGGAAGAACCATGATGGCCGACTACTTTGTCGTAACCCACAGCACATCAAACGTGCACCTGCGCGCGCTGGCGGACGGGGTCATCGAAGCGATGGAGAAGCTCGCGGGCCAGCGCGCCCGGCGCGAAGGCCAGAACGACGCGAACTGGGTGCTTCTCGACTATGGCGATGTCGTCGTCCATATTTTTACCCGGGAGGCGCGTGGCGTTTACGACCTCGAGTCGCTCTGGCAGTCCACCGAGAAAGGCCGCGCGGCCGGGGAGCAGCAGGCTGATGACGCCTGAAGTGCCGGCTGGCGGGGCGCCCGGCGTGGATCCCGAAGTGGTCGAAAAAGCCGTGCGCAACGCGGGCATCTTCCTGCGCCGCGGCGACCTGGAGTCGGCGGAGCGTGAGTGCCAGTCGGCCTCCGCGGTTGCTCCGAACGATCCGGCTGTGCACGAGTTGTACGGGGATATCCTGCTTGCCAGGGGAGACCGTCAGGGAGCGCGCGAACGATACAAGCGCGCCGTCGATCTCGCTCCGGGAGCAAGCAGTCCCGAGATGAAATACGCGCGGCTTGTCCTCAATCTCGGCGAGGAAGCGTGGGCATCGAAGCGGCGGCAGGAGATTCTTGAGAGCCCGGGTTCCGAAACGCCTGAGCCCGGACGCAGCAGCTCTGTCGCGCTTCTCGCCAGCGCGCTCTGGCCAGGGCTCGGGCAGTGGTACAATGGCGAGAACACCAAGGCGATCATCCTTGCTTCGGTGTACGGCTTCGTCATGCTCGTTCTGCTCATAACGGGCGACCTCAGGCAGTTGCTCAGGTGGTTTCTGATGGGCTTTTCCCCGGGCGGGGCGCAGCAGACAGCCCAACAGGTTTCCATACTGGCCGCGCTGCTCTGGGGCGGAGCGGCCATGGCCTGGCTCTACGCCGTCATTGACGCGCTTGTGAAAGCGTCTCAGAAAACAAGCAAGCCAAAGGACCCGTACACCGAGCCGGACTTCTGATCCGCGGCCGTCCATCTTATAAAGGAAAGACCAGCACAATGACCCAATCAGCACACTCCTCCGATCTTCCCGCAACCGGCGTTAGCCTGTCCCGCACTGAAGGGCTGGGCCAGTACTACGATGCTTCCGGGCGCCGCTCCGTCGTCATCGGCGTGGAGGGCGGAGACTCCGAAGTCTGGATCTACCCCCTCAAAGCTGCGTACGAGCTGAAGTTCGCTGTTGAGGCGCAGGGGCAGTTCGCTGCGCTTCGCGAGTTCATCCGCTCGTTCGAGGTCGCCCCCGAGGCGTCCACGGCGCGCTTCGAGACCCCGTCCGGCGCGCTGGATCAGCGCATTCTCACGCCTGTGGACCGGCCGCTGGCGCTGTTCGCGTTTCGGTCAACGGCCCCGCTGCGGCTCAAGGCGTCGTTCAAGAGCGATATCAAGCTCATGTGGCCGGCGGACACTATGGACCAGGCGCCCGAAGTGTCGGTGGACGGCTCGACCGGGGCATGGGCTGTGGCCTCGACGGTGACGGGCGACGCGGCGCTGATCGGGTGGGGCGGTGGTGAAAAGGCTGCCGCGGGCGAGGATGGCATCTTCGAACAGACTGTCGTTCTCGAACCCGGAGTCTGGAGCGTGTTCGCGGTCGCGGCATCGTGCGAGGGGATAGACGACGCCCGCGGCCAGTTCGCGGACGGCGTCGACGGCCTGCCCCGGCTCTACGCCGAGGCCGTGGAGTATTACCGTGAGTTTCTGGATTCCACCGCTACCATCGAGTCGTCCGACCCGTCGCTGGATACGGCGTTTCTGTGGGCGAAGATCGGCGTCGAGAAGAGCTACATGGAAACCCCGGGGATGGGCGGCGGATACATCGCCGGGTTCGCGCCGTCCTGGGGCGGCGGCAGGCCCGGTTTCGGCTGGTATTTCGGACGTGATTCGTCCTGGACGGGCTTCGGAGCGAACGACTACGGCGACTTCGCCAAAGTGCGTGACAACATCCGCCTGCTCGCGAAGTATCAGATTCCCGACGGACCCAACAGCGGCAAGATCTATCACGAACTCTCGGCGGCCGACGACCGCCTTCAGGACCACAACTACTGCTTTGTCGCCGGCGACGCGACACCGTTCTTCGTCGTTGATATCGCGAACTACTACGCATGGACCGCCGATGCCGCCTTCGTCCGCGAGATGTGGCCGCACGTGAAGCTTGCCATGGACTGGTGCCGCAGAATGGACGTGGACGGGGACCTGCTGATAGACAACCCGCCGGCGGGCCATCAGTGGTACGACTACGGCGAGAAGAACATGATTGACCTCGTCGCCATCTGGGCCATGGCTCTGGATGGGGCGGCGCGGCTCGCCGATGTGATGGGCGACTCCTCCGCCGCCGCCTGGCGCGAGCAGTCCGCGGAGGTTGTTCGGATTCTCAATGAGGACTTCTGGAACGAGGAGGAAGGCTACCTTCACGACCGGAAGTTGCCGGACGGCTCAATGTCGAGCCTCACGACGGCGAATCCCACGGTCCCGCTGCTCTGGGGCCTCATCGAGCCCGACAAGGCCGGGCGGGCCATCCGCCGCATGGGACAGAATGACCTGACCATCCCCTGGGGCATGCGCACCAACAGCAACCTCGACGATATCTACAGGCCGGACGGCTACCACGAGGGAACGGTGTGGCCGCTCACCACCGGGTGGGCGTCGCTCGCGGCGTTCGCCAACGGCGACCCGGAACTCGGGTGGCATCATCTCAAGGCCAACGCGGACCTGACCCTGGACTGGGACCTCGGCTACATTACCGAGGTGCTGGGAGGCGACGAGCGGGAACCGTCTGGTTCTCCGCACCAGGCGTGGTCGGAGGCGATGGTGGTGATGCCGGTCGTCGAGGGGATTCTGGGCATCGTTCCCGATTGGCCGGCGCGAACCATCAGTGTGGCTCCGCAGCTTCCGGATGCCCTCAGCTTCCTTGCCCTGAGGAACCTGTCGCTTGGTGATGCGCGTATGGACATTGAAGCCCGGCGGACCTCTTCGTCGCTCAGCCTGCGCGTTGCGCCGCGGGATGCCGATATAGCAGTTGTCTTCGCTCCTTTCGTGCCTGCCGGAAAGACGGTTGGGCGTGTCGCGCTGGGGGGCCGCGAACTGCTTGCGGGCCACTATGCCCTTCAAGCCTCCGGTTCGCGGTGGCGTGTTCTTATCAGGGCCGAGGCGCGCGGAGCGGCTGGTTTGAATCTGGAGATCGAATGGAGAGACCTCGAACCCGGTGAGCAGTGCGCCGTCTAATCGAAGTCCCGAAACCAGGCTGCCCCTCCCTCCCGTGCGGCAAGGGCCGGGGGTCCTGACGCTGCACGCCTACCCGCTCTCAAACCCGGGTAAACGCGCCATCAACGAGGACGCCTATCTGTGTCACATCCACCCGGAGATTCCGGGCTGGCTCGATGGGCTTTTCGTCGTGGCCGACGGCATTGGCGGGCGCCAGACAGGGCAGATCGCCAGTTCAGTCGCCGCCAGAACCGTCCGCGATACCGTGCTGGGGACGAACCGGTTCTACAGCCAGAAGGCCGTGCGCGAGCTTCTGCTCGAGGCGTTCGCGCGCGCCGACAGCGCCGTTCACGAAGCATCGCTCCATGAAAGCACGCTCGTGGGGATGGGCACAACGCTCACCATCGGCGCCGTCGCTCAGCGAAGGCTTTTTGTGGCGAGCCTGGGCGACAGCCGGGCCTATCTTCACAGAGGCCGCAGGCTGATCCCCGTCACCGAGGACGACTGGTATCGGGCGCCCGCCGCCGAGGCCGTGCCTGACGCCGTGTCCGATCCGGGACAGATGGTGACGATGGTGCCAGAAGCCGTGGGGTGGGGCAATGAGCCGCAGCCGTACTGCTCGGATGTCGAGATCGGCGCTGATGATATCCTGCTCTTCTGCACGGACGGGCTCACGGAGACGGTCGCCGACCGCGCTATCGAGGGCGTCCTTCACAAGAACCGCCGCCGTCTGGACGTGGCCGCTCGCCGCCTCGTGGAACTGGCGCTGAGGGCGCAGGACCCCGACAACACCACCGTCGTCGTGGCCCGGGTGGACCGCAGGTAGCCTCTACTCCCTTCGCGTAACCTTGCCGCCGTGCTCGAAACGGCCGGCCGTGCGTCCCCGGTCGCGCGCCATCTGGTCGAGCAGCAACTCCTGCGGGACGGCGGCCGCGAGGGGCAGAAGCTCCGGCTCTCCGGCCGCCACCCTCAGAGTGGCGAATCCCTTCACAGGTTCATCATTCGCGGACGTGAACAGTACGCCATCGCTGCCGATCTCCGCAAGTTCGCGGGCGAGAGATCGCAGCAGGTCGCCCGCGGGACCTTCGGGCGCGAAGAGGACCGCGAAGTGGCCCGCGCCGGCAAGCTCCATCGGCCCGTGCCGGAACTCGCCGCCCGACATCCATACGGCCGGAATGTGAACCCCCTCCTGAAATGTGAGCGCCGCCTGCGCCGCCGCGGCAAGAGACGGCCCGCGCGAGATGAAATAGAGCGCGCGCGCGTCGCGAAGCGCCTCTGCCGCATGAGCAATGCCGGCGTGCCCGGCGCGGGCGGCGGTGTCCATCTCCTCCGAGATGCGCTCGAGCCTGCCCTGGAGCGGCGCGAGGTCACGGCCGGCGAGCGCTTTCGCCAACAGCAGTACGAGCGCGAGCGCGTTCGTGTACGTCTTTGTCGAAATGGCGGCTTCCTCGCCCGCAGCCATGTCGAGGTTCAGACGCGCCAGCTTCGCCATGGGGCTCTCGGGGTTGTTCGTGAGCGCAATCAGATGCGGATGGTCCCTGAGCGCCTCCGTGACGCGCAGCGTTTCCACGCTCTCGCCCGACTGCGATATCGCAATGACCAGGTCGTTGCCCGACACCGTCCGCAGCCCGAAGTGCAGCAACTCGCCCGCATCCACAACGAGCACCGGGACGCCTGTCTCCTCGCTCAGCGAGTGCTGGACGGCCCTGGCAACATGCAGAGACGTGCCCATGCCCGTGAAGATCACCGAGCGGGGCCGCGCGGGCACAACGGTGGACAGTTGCGCGCCTGCCAGCCTGGCGCCGGCGCGATTGTGCTCGACCAGCGCCCTGAGCGCCGCGCCCTGCTGGCTTACATCCTCCAGAAAGCTCATGGCTTCGCTATCAATCTCCTTCGTGCCAAAAAAAAACGACTGAACAACTGGTAACGGTACCAGTTGACGCAGTTTATGAAACAATGAGATGATAGAGTCAAGCCTGCCGGGGGGATATTCGCGGCCGCTGTCCGCAGTCCAGCCCGGTGCGCAGTTTTCCGGTCTTATCTACTGACTGGTGAAAAGGGTTGTTGCGTTTCCGACGGGTGAGCCCGGGAGGGGTGCAGTCTCTTCCGGGCTTGTCCGCGTCTGGGGTTGTGCGGGAACTGCGCAGCTTCGCGCGCAGTCTTACCCTGTGGTGGCAGCGCGCGGAGAGAACCGTTCAGGACGCCAGCGCCGCCGATGGAGGATCTCGGGAATGCCAGGAATGAAGCGTGCCGCGCTTGTCCTGATAGGAGTCTTGCTCTCGGTTCGTGCCTTCGCGGCCGAACCCGCCGCCAGCGATGCTGAAGCGGCCGACCCGCGCCTTCAGGCGAAGATCTCCTTCTCGTCTCCCGCCGCGCCGCTTCCGGGCATGCTCGCATTCCTCTCCGACGCCTCCGGGGTTGAGTTCTCTGTCTACTCTTCCCGCGAGTCGTGGTGGATCAAAGAACTTACTGTCTGCATGAGCGCCAAAGACCTCCCTCTGTGGCGCATCCGCGCCGGGCTCTCCGATCTCCTGAACCTGCGCTGGGCGCGGTATGGCAAGGAGCCTCGCTGGTCGTACGCTCTCTGGCAGGACCGCCGGACGCGCGAGAAGGACGAGGCCGAACTGGCCGACGCTCACGCCAGGGCGCTCGTGCCCGTGCGCGATGGGGTGCGCTCCATCGCCGATTTCGCGCGCTCTGCGGCGTCCGTGTCCTCCTCCGAGCGCGACAGCGCCGCGGCCCGCGACCCCGTTGCAAAGTTCCTCACCAGCGACCCCTTCGGCAAGAGCTATGCCGGCTTGATGTCGGCGCTCGACCCTGTGATTCAGTCCGCGCAAAGCTCGCCACTTTCCTCGGGGGTGTTGGAGCTGCCGTTCACGAGCCTGAGCGCGCCGCAGCGCGCCGCCGTCCGCGAGTTCGTAAAGCAGGCCGCAATCCTCGAAGAGCGCGTTGACGGGCGCCGAAGCTCGGGCGGGACGACTGACTGGGACAGCGTTGCGATACAGATAGCCCGCACGCCCGAAGGTCGCGGTGTACCAGCGCAGTCTATCTTCGGCGAAATGGACATGCAGGGCGTCAGCGGCATGCACGACTTCCCCCTGATGGCGCTCGACTCGCCGGTGCTTAAACTGTTCGCGGCCTACATCCCGAGACTGACGGCGGGAGAGGACCCGCAGGCGCTTAGCCGGGAGTTGGAGGAAGCCTTCGGTGCGAACCTGGAAAAACTCGAGACGCCTGAAGCCGCGAAGCCTCCGCCATGGATGTCCGCGCCCGAACTCCAGAAGAAGATCCGGCTGACGATGAAGCCCGATCAGACCTTGCCCGATTTGCTGCAGGGGGTGTCTGAGCTTTCGGGAATCCCTGTCTTCGCCGAGTGCTGGGACACCAGTTCCCTGGGTATCAGCGGGGAAGAAGAACGCACCGTGGCCGAAACGCTGAAGGTAATCCTGCAGCGCTCCAACATGACGTGCGAATACAGGCGAGGTGCGCTTCTCGTCACCGCTCCCGATCGCATCGTCCGCCGCTCCGGCATGGTGCCTCGCGCGGAGGTGGATGCCCTCGTGAAGCGAAGCAAGAGCCAGCGCGGGCTGAAGGCCGCCGACCTGGCGGGAATCCTAGGCGCCTATCGTGACGAGCAGATTCTCACGCTGATGAAGAAGCCGGAGCTTCGCTTCGATCTGCGCGTACTGGGATCCAGCGCGACCAGGGCGGCCCTTGCGTTCTACGGCGCCCTGTCGGATGGCGACCGCGTGGGGATGGCATCAGCCGGCGGCATCGCGGCCCAGTCTCTGTCCGAGGCAGCCTGGAACCTGCTGGCCGCCGCGGTGAGAGGCTCGAACGCACCGGCGGACTGGCTCGCCGGACCGGCCCTGCGGGTGCGCTATGTCAACCATGCGGCTTCAAACGCCCCGGGCGGCTCGAAGCTCGAACCCGGCGAGTGGCTGATCTTCTCGCGCGGCGAGGGCGAAGAGCGCACCGTCCAGCTTGCTCGGCTCCTGCCGCCCGAGCCCACGCCTGTGCCAGCCCCGAAATCGGAGTAGGGTATTGCCCTGCTACTTCACCGCCGCGGCCTTCCAGCCGTCCCTCAGCATCTTGCTGATGCGCGCCACGAGGCCCTTGTGCTCCGGCTTCGCCGCGATGTTCACGTTCTCATCGGGGTCAGTCCGGTGGTCGTACAGCTCCACGGCTTCCGGCGCCTTGCCGGGTTCGGCCCACTCGGTGTAGCGGTAGTTGTCCGTCCTGATAGAGCGTCCCATCACCTTGCCTCGCGGATACTGGCTGAAGGCCGCCGTATTGACCGAACGCTTCGCGTCCCGCACTACCGGCGCCAGCGACCGCCCTTCCAGATTCGCGGGCACAGGTAGCCCGGCCAGTTCGCAGATCGTCGGGTAGACGTCCACGAACTCCGCCAGCGCATCGGTCCTGGCGCCCTTTGCCCCTTGTGGCGAACTGACAATCAACGGCGCCCGCGCGGCAATATCGAAGTTCGTGTGCTTGCACCAGAGCCCGTGCTCGCCAAGCTGCCAGCCGTGGTCTCCCCAGAGCACGATCACCGTCCTGTCGCGCAGCCCGAGCCTCTCGAGCTCGTCAATGACCTTCCCGATCTGCGCGTCCGTGTAGCTCGCCGCCGCGTAGTACGCCCGCCGCAGTTCTCTGGCTTTGGCATCGCTGAGCGGCCCCTGCTTCGGAATGTCGGTGTATCCGCGCAGCTCGGCCCAGTTGGTGAATGCTATCTCCGGGGCATCCTTGGGCGGCTGCGGGTTCGGCGCGAGGCGCGTCGTTTCCAGCGGGTACATGTCGAAGTACTTCTTCGGGGCCACAAACGGCAGGTGCGGCTTGAGGAATCCGACCGCCAGGAAGAACGGCTTGTCCTTGATCTGCCGGAGCGTCTCGACGGCCCTTTGCGCCGTAGCTCCGTCTATCAGAGCGTTGTCCGGCACATTGGCCGCCTCCCACGCCGGGCCTTTGACGTTGATGCCCGTTCGCACCTTGAGCGCGGTTCCTGTCTTCGGGTCACTCTGCAGCACCTGCGCGTTTACCCGCCTGCCCTGCGCGCGCAGTTGCTGGCGCCGCTTTTCCATGTCTGCCAGCGTCTCGGGGTTCGCGTACTGCCGCAGCGCAGGCGCCCAGTGCGGAACCGACCACGACTGCGGGTCGTCCAGCCCGCCGTGATAGATCTTGCTCAGGCCCTGCGCGTGGTAGCCGTTGTTCTTGAAGTGTTCCGGCAGGGTCACCGTGCCGGGTATGGTCAGCCGGAAGTGCGTCTCCAGATCGAAGACCTGCGTCGTATCCGGCCTCAGTCCGGTCAGCAGTGACGTGCGCGACGGGCTGCAGACAGCCTGCTGGCAGTACGCCCGGTTGAACACCACTCCGTTGCGGGCAAGCCGGTCTATGTTCGGCGTCTTGATGCCGGGCACGCCGTAGCAGCCCAACTCCGGCCGCAGGTCGTCCACGGCGATCATCAGGACGTTCAGGCGCTCCTTTTCGGCTGCGGGAGCGGGAGCGGAAGGGCAGGTGATGAGCGCGCAAGCGCCGGCCGCGGCCGCGGCCGCCATAAACTCGCGACGGGTAACAGGTGGCATCCGCAAGAGTCCTCCTTTTCGCGGGCGGCGATGTGCCCGCACTCAAAAGAGTTACCCTCGCAGAGCAGACAATCCTTCACCCCCGGCAAACGTCAGAAGCCGATGGGTTTCCCGTCAACGAGTATGCGGCGCACCATGCCTCGGCCGCGGCCGTCAACCTTCACTTCGGCCGTGACGACCGGGCTCCGGGGGCCGGAGGCAAGTTGCTTCTCCAGTTCCGCGGCTTGGCGTGTGCGGCGCTCTGGTATGTAGTAGCGCTCCAGGCCGTAGTCCACGTTCATCGCGGCGTCATGTCCCCAGACGATACGGCCCTGGAGATAGACGATCCCCGGCTTTCGCGGCGGCATCCTGTCGAGCCAGAAGCCTTCCGCCCGCGCGGCGGGCGTCCCGGGGCGCATCGCGGCGTACAGGACGCGGCCGGTCAGGTCATCGGCGTCTGTCCTTGCCTGTGGCGCCCCGTGAACCTTGCCCGGGTTCACTCTCGATATGTCGTACTGCAGATTCATATACTGCCCCATCATCAGGCTCCGGGGATCGTAGGGCACGACGCGAAGGCGCAGTGTTTCGCCGCTCGCAAGACGCATCTCGTAGTGGGCCATCTGACCGGCCAGAAACAGAACCTGGAGCCCCACAATCAACGCAAACCACTTCTTCACGGCGCCGCCTCCTTCTGGCCGGGCGTTGGCGGTGTCATCGTCTGCAGGAGCCTCCTGCGGGCGCTCTCCAGCAGCCATCCGCCGCCGACCAGCACTATCCCCGCGCCGATAAACGCCAGCCCGCCCTTCAGCAGAG
>JAGVUD010000503.1 GCA_019136435.1 Armatimonadota bacterium
GACATCTCAGCTTCGGCGATGCGCCGTCTCGATACCGTCGAATATTGCCGAGGGCTGCGGCAGGTCCGGGGATCGGGAACTGGCGCGGTTCTTGCAGATTGCCGGCGGCTCGGCCAGCGAACTGGAATACCAACTGCTGCTTTGTCTTGAGCTCGGGTACATAGAGAAGCAGAGTCACGACATCCTGGAGAAACGTGTTCAAGAGGTGAAACGGATGATAGGCACTCTGGCGCGATCGTTGAGGGAAGGCGCAAGCGGCCTGCCGCACCAGCCCGGCCGTGGCGACACCACCGCGCAGGATTGAGGATTTCCGGGCACATGAAGGGGCAAGACAGAACTCAGTGAGACTAAACGATGAGTGAGACCATCTGCTACAAGGTAATATCGGAGAAACGAAGCGCAAGTCATTGGTCTGCCCGCGCAAAAAGCTGACTGATTGACTAATGGACTGACTGACCGACTGACCGACTGACCGACTGACTGACCGACTGACTGACCGACTGACTGACCGACTGACTGACCGACTGACTGACCGACTGACTGACTGATTGACTGACTGACTAATTGACTGACTGACTAATTGACTGACTGACTAATTGACTGACTGACTAATTGACTGACTGACTGAAAGACTGAAAGACTAACAAACACTTGCCAAGACGACAGGACACAAAGAAGGTGATGGTAATCGGCAGCGGCCCGATCGTGATCGGGCAGGCGGCCGAGTTCGACTACGCGGGCACGCAGGCCTGCCGGAGCCTCCGCGAGGAGGGGTGCGAGGTCGTGCTGATCAACTCGAACCCGGCGACCATCATGACCGACACCGAGATCGCGGACCGGGTGTACATCGAGCCGCTGACGCTGGAGTTCGCCTCGCGGGTGATCGCGCAGGAGAAGCCAGACGGGCTGCTCCCCACTCTCGGCGGGCAGACGGGCCTGAACCTGGCGGTCGAGCTGGCGGAAGCGGGTGTTCTGGACGAGCACAACGTGGCGCTGCTCGGAACGCCGCTCGAGTCCATACAGAAGGCTGAGGACCGGGAGCTCTTCCGGAAGCTGATGCGCGACATCGGTGAGCCGGTACCCGAGAGCTGGGTTATCGAGAGCATGGACGAGCTTCGCAAGATTTGCGAGGGAGACTTCTGGCCGCTGATCATACGGCCCGCGTACACGCTCGGAGGCACGGGCGGCGGCATCGCCCACAACCCGCAGGAGCTTCTGGAGATCGGCGAGCGGGGGCTGAAGCTTTCCATGCGCAGCCAGATTCTGGTGGAGCGGTCGCTTCTGGGGTGGAAAGAGATCGAGTACGAAGTGATGCGCGACGGCGCGGACAACGCGATCACCGTCTGCAGCATGGAGAACTTCGACGCGATGGGCATCCATACGGGCGACTCGATCGTCGTCGCGCCCACCCAGACGCTATCGGACAAAGAGTATCAGCTCCTGCGCTCGGCTTCGCTGAAGATCATCCGGGCGCTCGGCATCGAGGGCGGGTGCAACGTTCAGCTTGCGCTCAACCCGAAGAGCTACGAGTACTACGTGATCGAAGTGAACCCGCGCGTGAGCCGGTCGTCGGCGCTCGCGTCGAAGGCCACGGGCTACCCCATCGCCCGCGTCGCGTCGAAGATCGCCATCGGGCTGCGCCTGGACGAAATCCCGAACGCCGTGACCCGCAAGACGCTGGCGTGCTTCGAACCGGCGATCGACTACTGCGTGGTGAAGGTGCCCCGCTGGCCGTTCGACAAGTTCACCAGCGCCGATCGCACCGTCGGGACGCAGATGAAGGCGACGGGCGAGGTCATGTCCATTGACCGCACGTTCGAGGGCGCGCTGATGAAGGCCGTCCGGTCGCTCGAGATCGGGGTGCACGCGCTGACGCTCAAGAACGGCGCCATCTGGGGCCCGATGGAGATCGAGGAGGCGCTGAAGACCGCGACCGACGAGCGGCTCTTCGTGATTGCGGAAGCCTTCCGCCGGGGCATGATGGTGGAAGAGATCGCCTCGATCTCGAACATTGATGTCTGGTTCCTGCACAAGATCGAGCGGATTGTGAAGGCGGAGGACGCTGCCCGGGCGAGCGCGGCGGAGATTCGCGCGTTCGCCGCGGGTGAGAACACGCCGGGCGCGCTGAAGGGCAGAGAGATCGTCCAGGAGTTGAAGGCCACGGGCTACCAGGACCGCAGCATCGCCGAGTTCGCCGAAATCGGCGAGGCCGATGTGCGGCGGGCAAGAATCGCCGCGGGCATCAAGCCGGCGTACAAGATGGTGGACACCTGCGCGGCGGAGTTCGACGCGATGACACCGTATTTCTACTCCTGCTACGAGACCGAAGACGAGGCGTCGGAGGGGCGGCGGGATGAACCGGAGAGGAAGCGCGCGGTCGTGATCGGTTCGGGTCCCATACGCATCGGGCAGGGAATCGAGTTCGACTACTGCAGCGTGCATTCGGTATGGGCGCTGAAGGAGGCGGGCTACGAGTCCATCATCATCAACAACAACCCGGAGACGGTCTCCACGGACTTCGACACGTCCGACCGGCTCTACTTCGAGCCGCTGACCCCCGAAGACGTCCTGAACATCCTGGAGGAAGAGAAGCCGGAAGGCGTGATCGTCCAGTTCGGAGGGCAGACGGCCATCAACCTTGCGGAGCCGCTCCACCGGGCAGGCATACGGATATTCGGGTCGTCCTTCGAGAGCATTGACGCCGCCGAGGACAGGGACCTTTTCGAGAAGATGCTGTCGCGGCTGGATGTCCCGAAGCCGCCGGGACGCGCGGTCACGACGATTGATGACGCTGTGGCTGTGGCGGAGGAGATCGGCTATCCGGTGCTCGTGCGGCCGTCGTACGTGCTGGGCGGGCGTGCGATGGAGATCGTCGGCAGCAGAATCGAGCTGCTCGCGTATATGAACTACGTCGTCAGCGTATCCCCGAAGGCGCCCATCCTTGTGGACAAGTACATCGTTGGCAAGGAGATGGAAGTGGACGTGATCTGCGACGGCGAGGACTGCCTGATTCCGCAGATCATGGAGCACATCGAGCGCGCGGGAGTGCATTCGGGCGACTCGATGGCGGTGTGCCCGTCCATCAGCTTCTCCGACGATGTCATCGAGCAGATTACGCGGCATGCGATCAACATCGCGCGCGAGCTGGAAGTCAAGGGGCTGATGAACATCCAGTTCGTGATGCAGGACAACGTGGTGCAGGTGCTGGAGGTAAACCCGCGCGCCAGCCGCACGGTGCCCTATCTCTCGAAGATCACGGGCGTGCCGATGGTGCAGGTAGCGACGAACATAATGCTCGGCCAGACGCTCAAGGAGCAGGGCTACAGCACAGGGCTTCTTGAACCCAGAAGCATGTTCGCCGTCAAGGCGCCTGTGTTCTCGTTTGCGAAGCTGACGGAGGTGGATGTCGCGCTGGGGCCCGAGATGAAGTCAACCGGCGAGATTATGGGGATGGACTTCGACTTCGGACGCGCGCTCTACAAGGCGATGGTCGCATCGGGCGTGGACGTGCCTTCGGCAGGCAAGATGATCCTCACCGTCGCCGACCCGGACAAGGAAGAGGCGGTCGAGATTGCGCGGGGGTTCGTGGAACTCGGGTACAAGGTGTATGCGACGGGCGGCACGAGCGCGTATCTGAAAGAGCGCGGCATCGAGAATGTGGCGGTGCAGAAGATCAGCCAGGGCTCGCCGAACCTGCTCGACCTCGTGCGGTCAAGAGAGGTGGACCTGCTGGTCAACACCGTATCGAGGGACAAGCGCATCGAGCAGGAGGGCTCCATCATTCGCAAGACCTCGGTGCAGCATCAGATTCCTTGCCTGACGTCGCTGGACACAGCGCGGGCGCTGCTGCTGGCGCTGAGAAGCCGCGCGCTCGGCGAGGGCTTCCCGACACTGACCATTGACGAGTACTTCAGCCGGAGCGCCCCGGGGGCGTCAGGTCAGGGCGAATGACACAGGACGCGGCCGGGGCGAGCAAGTTCAGCCGCCGCGTCGCGATTGCCGGGACCCAGCATCTCGGCGGTGCGATTCATCTCCTTCGCGTGCGCTTCCCCGAGATTGCGGCCTCGGCGCTGCCCGGTCAGTTCGTGGAAGTAAAGGCTTCGGAAGGCAGCGACCCGCTGCTTCCACGACCGTTTTCGGTGAATCAGGTGGACGCCCACAGGCAGACATTTGCGTTCCTGTATGAGGCCCTCGGCTGCAGCACACGCCAGATGGCCCAGAAAGCAGCCGGTGACGAGCTGCTGGTCACGGGGCCGCTCGGCAAGCCCTACCCTCTCGAGCCGGACGTGTGCGACGAAGTCGTGTTCGTGGCGGGCGGGCTGGGGATTGCGTCTTTTCTGTTTGCGGCGCAGACGCTGAAGGAGCGCGGAGACCCGCGCCCGGTGCGGCTGCTCTACGGCGCCCGGAGCGCTGAGTCGATCGTGCTGACCGGCGAGTTCGAGCGGCTCGGTGTGCGGTGCGAAGTCGCTACAGACGACGGAAGTCTGGGAGAGAAGGGCCTTGTGACGGGGCTTCTGGAGCGCTATCTGGCATCTGATCCCCGCAATCCAGCTCTGTACGTCTGCGGCCCGGCGCCGATGCTGAAAGCCGCGGCGGGCATCGCCGAAGCGCGGGGGGCGCGCTGCTTCCTTTCGCTCGAGACGTATATGGGCTGCGGCATGGGCGTGTGCGTGGGATGCACGATCAAGATGAAGACGGGAGACGGCCCGGACGACTTCGAGTATCAGCGCGCGTGCGTGGACGGGCCGGTGGTGGACGCGGCGAGGCTGATCTGGTGACGGCCGGCCGCGTTGATCTGACCACCCGAATCGGGCGTCTGACGCTCAGCAACCCGGTGATGACCGCCTCGGGCACGTTCGCTTTCGGGCGAGAGTTCGCCGAGCTTTACGACCTTTCTCTTCTCGGCGCAATTGTTGTGAAGGGCACTTCGCTGGAGCCGCGCCGCGGCAACCCGCCGCCGCGCATCTTCGAGACTGCCTCGGGCATGCTGAACGCAATCGGTCTTCAGAACGACGGGGTGCGGAGCTTCCTCGACGAGAAGTTGCCGTTTTTGCGGCAGTTCGACACGCGGGTGATCGTGAACATCGTGGGCAACCGCGCAGGCGAGTATGCCGAGCTTGCGCGGATTCTGCACGATGCCCAAGGCGTGGACGCGCTCGAGATCAATATCTCCTGCCCGAACGTTGAGCACGGACACGCGGAGTTCGCGGGCGACCCGTCCGCGACATTTACCGTCGTGGACGCTGTGCGGAAGGCAACCTCGAAGCCGATTCTCCCGAAGCTGTCTCCGAACGTGACGGACATCCGGGTGTTCGCGCGCGCGTGCGAAGAGGCCGGCGCGGACGCGGTTTCGCTCATCAACACGCTGGTCGGGACTGCGATTGACATCCGGACCCGGCGCTTCCGGCTGGCAAACGTGACGGGCGGGCTTTCGGGGCCGTGCATCAAGCCGGTTGCTCTGCGGATGGTGTATCAGACGGCGCAGGCGGTGCGGATTCCCGTCGTTGGAATCGGCGGGATCGTTACGGCCGAAGACGCCGTCGAGTTTCTTCTCGCGGGCGCGACGGCGGTGCAGGTCGGGACCGGGAACTTCGTGAACCCGATGGCCGCGCCGGAGATCGTGGAGGGCATCAAGGGCTATCTGGCCGAACGCGGCCTGAACAGCCCGTCAGACATCATCGGCAAGGTCGAGAAGGCAATCTGACAAGCCGCCCCGGCGCGCGCAAGCCACGCCAGGACGGCTCTCTTCAGAATGTTTGCAGGAATCCCTACGCGGGATCCTGAATCAACGCCGAACCCTCGGACGCGTCGCTCAGCGTCGCGGTCTTGCTGGCCGCATCCCAGCCGACCGTCTTGCCCGTAACCACCCCGAGGAACCTCATTGGCACGTAGGTGGTGCTCTTGAAGATCTGGGCCGGGGCTTCCAGACGCACACGCTGGACGCCATTGACCACGGCGATGCGGCTTCCGATTGCGATTCTCACTTCGCCCTTCGGGCCGTCGGCTATGACGCTGCGAGTCGCGGAGTCGTAGCGGTACGTCACGCCGGCTGTCGCCATAACGGGCGCCGCCGGAACGAGCAGGACGCCCTTCACGATGAGCGGCTGCACGGACGGGCTGAACTGAACGGACTCATCGCCCACCATGACGCCGATGGCCGAGGCGGCCGGCTGACCGTACTCCGCGCTCACAACCTGCGCCGTCTGGGCCGTCGACGGCCGGGGCGCCGGGTTGTTCTCGCGCGTGTACGATGCGACAACGACCTTGTCCGCCAGAACCACGCCCAGTTCCGTGCCTTCCTTCAGCGCCACGTCGTGTGTGCTCGATGTATTGACCGACCCGGCCAGATAGCCGAGCCCCGCGCCGATCAGGGTATCCTTCAGCAGGTCGCCTGTATCGTGCCCGCCCAGGATTCCCACCAGAAGACCCACGCCCGCGCCGTAGCCGAGGTAGGTCATGCGCTTGTTCTTCGAGGTCTTCTTGGCGACAAGACGCCCGTCGGATGCTGTGCTGACATCCTTGCTGTCCAGAGAGGCGAGCGACCCGTTGATCTTGAACCTGTCCCCGTTCGGAAGGAGCAGACGATCGAACTGGAGATCGAGCAGGCCCGGGTCTTTCCCTTCTTTGGCCTGGGCTTCCTTTACCGTGCCCTCCACCTTCGCGCCATCGGGAATGCCCGCATACGCGTCCTTGCCCTTCGTGTTGACGGCGGCAGTGAAGGTGTCCCCTGTTTGCGATTCGTTGGAACTGAGAGAACCCTCAAGAACCACGGGAATGATGGTGTTGGCCGGAAGCGTGACCGCACTTTCCGCCGCCGCCAGCGGGACCGCGGCGAGGAGCATCAGCGCAAGAACTCCGGCAAACGCCGCGATGTGCGGCCGAACCGAGCGATTCGTATGAGACATGTGTTGTCCTCCTGCTTCCCTGTGCGCGGGAGAAATCCGCGCCTCCAAGCTCGCGCTGGCCGCCAGACTGCTGAGGAGGCCGCGCGGACAGACGGTACTAGTTTACCTCATTTTCTGGATTCGGAACCCGGAGGCAGAGGTGGGACGCCTGCCGTGACGGGTGATGGTTCAGACCTGGCGAGTGAGGATCCTGGCCATTACGTCCGCGTCAACGTTGCCGCCGGAGAGGACAACACCGGCGCGGGACGCTGGACGGCAGCGGCCAGACAGCAGGGCGGCGACGCCAAGGGCGCCGGAAGGCTCGACGACGAGCTGCGCGCGCTGGAACAGGAAGCGCACGGCTTCGGCGATTTCGCTTTCGCTGACGGTGACGATGTCGTCAACGAAGCGGCGCACCAGCGGGAACGTCAGCTTCCCGAGCGAGCGCGTGCGCGTGCCGTCGGCGATAGACATGCAGTGCTCGCAGGTCTGCAGCGTTCCCGAATGCAGAGACCGCGCCGCGTCGTCGCCGGACTCCGGCTCGACCCCGATGACGGCGCACCCGGGGTTGACCGCCTTCGTCGCAATCGCAACGCCGCTGATGAGCCCACCGCCGCCAACCGGCACGAAGACCGCATCGAGCCCCGGCGCCTGCTCGTGAAGCTCGAGAGCGAGCGTTCCCTGCCCCGCGATGATGTCCGGATGGTCGAACGGAGGAATCAGCACAGCGCCCGTCTCGGACTGCACCCGCGCGGCGACAGCCTCGCGCTCGGACGGCTCGCAGTCAATCACCCGCGCGCCGTGTGAAAGCGTCGCCTCGCGCTTGGTTGCGGACGAGTTTTGCGGCATCACGACCGTCACCGGAATCCCCAGCATCTTCCCCACGAGCGCAACCGCCTGCGCGTGGTTGCCAGAGGAGTAGGTGACGATGCCGCGGCTGCGCTCCTCGTCACTTAGAAGCGAGATCGCATTACACCCGCCCCGGAACTTGAACGCGCCTCCGCGCTGCAGGTTTTCGCACTTCAGGAACACCCGGCGCCCGGCCTGTTCATCGAGTGCTTCGCAGGTGAGAACGGGCGTCAGAACGCTCTGTCCCGCAAGGCGGGCCTGCGCATCTCGCACATGCCCCAGCAGGACGTCAAGGGGAAGATCAGCCAGCGCAGTGCCGCCGCTCAGCTTCAGCCCTCCGTGTCAATGAGGAAGGTCGCCTCGATCTCGACGGCGGTGTTCATGGGCAGCGAGTTGCTTCCGGAGGCGCAGCGCGCCCCCACCCCCGCCTCCTCGCCGAACACCTGCGCGAAAAGCTCGCTGCAGCCGTTGATGACGGCCGGGTGATCGGTGAAGCCCGGGGTGCAGTTCACCAGCCCGAACACGCGAAGCACCCGCTTCACCCTGTCGAGCGAGCCGAGTTCCTTTCGCAGCGACGCCAGAATCGCCATGCCGCACTTGCGCGCGGCGTCCTTTCCGGCATCCAGATCGAGTGTCTCGCCGACGCGTCCGACCACTTTGCTGCCGTCCTCGTTCAGCGGCGGGTGCCCGGACGCGACAGCCATTCCCCCGGCAATCGCAATCGGCCGGTACAGCCCGGCGGGTTTGGGCGGCTCAGGAAGCTCCAGCCCCAGGTCTATGAGACGCTGTTCAGGTGTCATGCTCGCAGTCCTTCTACACCGAAAAAAGCCTGCATCCCCTCCGCGGAGACGCCATCTACGCTAACCCCGCAGATCGGTGGAACCCATCAGGAACCGGTCCACCGAGCGGGCGGCCTGCCGCCCCTCATATATGGCCCAGACGACCAGGCTCTGCCCGCGGCGCATGTCGCCAGCGGCGAACACCTTCGCCACGCTGGTTGCGTAGCTGCCCGCTTCGGCTTTCGCGTTGGAGCGCTCATCGCGCTCGGCCCGCAGTTCGTCGAGGATGGCATCCTCCGGGCCCAGGAAGCCCATAGCAAGAAGCGCAAGCTGCGCGGGCAGCACTCGCTCCGAACCGGCGACCTGCACGGGGGAGAAACGCCCGTTGACCGACTTCCATTCCACGTCCACGATCTCGGCCCCGGACAGGCGCCCCGACTCATCGGCGAGGAATCGCTTGACGGTCACCTGATACCGGCGCGGATCGGCGCCGAACGCGGCCGCGGCTTCTTCCTGGCCGTAGTCGGTGCGGCGGATCTTCGGCCATTCGGGCCACGGGTTGCCGGCCGCGCGCTCGTCGGGCGGCTGCGGCATAATCTCAAGCTGAATCAGGCTCCGGCAGCCGTGCCGCATGGATGTGCCGACGCAGTCCGTGCCGGTGTCGCCGCCGCCGATGACGATAACGTCCTTGCCCTCGGCCGATATGAAATGCTCGCCCGGCGCGCCGCCGATGACGGCTTTCGTGTTGTTCGCGAGGAACTCCATGGCGAAGTGCACACCGGGCAGGCCGCGTCCCTCCACCGGCAGGTCTCGCGGACGGGTGGCGCCGCAGCACAGGAGAACAGCGTCATTGTCCGCGACGAGCTTCGCCGCGGGTAGATTTACCCCCACCTCCACTCCCGCGACAAACTCGACGCCCTCGGCCTCCATCAGCTTCAGACGCCGCTCGACGAAGCGCTTTTCGAGCTTCATGTTCGGGATGCCGTACATCAGCAGACCGCCGAAGCGGTCTTCGCGCTCGTAAACGGTCACGCTGTGCCCGGCCCGGTTGAGTTCGGCGGCGGCCGCAAGCCCGGACGGCCCGGATCCGACGACGGCAACCTTCTTGCCCGTGCGAACCGCGGGCGGCTCGGGGACAATCCAGCCTTCCTCGAACCCCTTCTCGACG